>CAZNBO010000008.1:0-4165 GCA_964571515.1 uncultured Candidatus Saccharibacteria bacterium | reverse complement strand
CCGGAAAAAAGAAAATTAAAAATAGTTTTGAAAAAAAAGATTTTCGCCCCTTGCCCCGGCCAATTTGCTGTATTTTATCAAAAAGATAAATGCTTAGGCGGCGGAAAAATTATTTGAGCGGGATACGAGAATCGAACTCGTGCCTCAACCTTGGGAAGGTTACATACTACCATTATACGAATCCCGCAATATTTTTATTTTTTTAATTTCTTTATTAAATTATACCAAATCTGAGAAATTTTAGTAAAAAAAGAATTAGAAGATTTTTCGGATAGAGAATCAGAAGAAGTGCTAATTGATAATTCAAAATTAGAAGAATCTTTAGGAGGCAAAACCATTATGACTTCCTCCCCTTTTTTCTTTAGTCCTAGCATTAAGCGCGCTGTTTGCTCTAACGCTTCTTCCTGTTTTCCTTCTTCTAAAAGTTGCTCAAGCTTTTCTTTTTCTTTTGTTAGACTACTTTTTGTTTGTTCTAAATTTTTTGATTCATCAGTTAATAATCGATATCTTTGCAAGTCTTCTTTAATTCTTAAAGAAAAAAAGAAAACAAGGAATAAACAGACTGTAATTAATAAGAATTTCTTCATATTTTAGTTTGATTTAGAAAAGATTTTAAGAAAAACTTCTGGAGGAACTTGAAGATTAGCTTGATTTAATAATCTTTTCTTCCCTTTTTGTTGTTTTTTCCAAAGTTTCATTTTTCTTGTTCTATCCCCTCCATAAAGACTCGCCGTAACATCTTTTTTTAGTGCTGATAAAGTTTCTCTGGCAACAATTCTTCCAAATGCTTTTACTTGGATAGAAACCGGATAATTTTGGTGAGGTAAAATCTTTTTAAGTTTTGAAGCTAAGCTTCTTGCTTCTCTTTCTGCTTTTTTTTCAAAAATTATTCTAGACAAACCTTCAAATGTTTTCCCTGCTAAAATTACCTCTAATTTTTCTAATTGTGTTTTTTTGTATCCAGAGATTTCATAATTTAAAGAAGCATAACCAGAAGAAATAGATTTTAAATTATCATAAAAATCCTTGATTACTTCTTCTAATGGAACTTGGCAAGTAATAATCAATCTATCAGAAAGACTAAGTGTATTAATATCTTCACCACGAGAAGTATTTATAAGTTTTAAAATTGCTGATAAATATTCTGTAGGTGTAATAATTTCCATTTTTACCCAAGGTTCTTCACAAGAAAGAATCTTCTCTGAAGAAGGCCATTCACTAGGATTAGTAACAATTTTAGGTATTTTATCGTCTCTTAATAAAACCTTATATGGCACAGTTGGATGAGTAACGATTAGATTCAATCCATATTCACCTTTTAGACGTTCTTGGGTGATTTTTAGATGTAACATCCCTAAAAACCCTAAGCGATAACCTCGCCCTAATACTTCTGAATTTTCAGGAGTAAAATAGAGAGCGGAATCATTTAATTTTAATTGAGATAAAGAATAACGAAAATTTTCAAAATCCTGCTCACCTTTTTTAACAGGTGAGGCAGATCCACCTTTAGCTAAATAAAAACCAGCAAAAACCATTGGCTTTGGATCTTCATATCCAGGCAAAACTTCAATTGGTAATTTTTTAGCTATTGTATCTCCTACCCTTACTAAGCCTGGATCTTTTAAACCAGTGGCTATCCATCCAATTTCTCCAGATCTCAGGTTTTCTTTTGATTTTAATTCTGGGCAGAAATAACCTAAACCTAAAACATCACTTTTTGCTTTACTAGCAGTAAAAACGATTTTCTCTCCTTTTTTAATTTCTCCTTCTACAACACGAATATAAGCTATTACTCCTTTATAATCATCGTAATGAGAATCAAAAATCAAAGTGCGAAAAGGTAATTCTTTATTAATAATCGGATGAGAAACTTCAGAAACAACTTTTTTAAGTAATAAGTCCACATTTTCACCAGTTTTAGCTGAAATAAGAACAATATTATCAACTGTCGTTTCTAATAAATCAGCCAATTCTTTTTTCTTATTTTCTAAATCATGAATATCCAAATCAATTTTATTAATAGCACCAATAATTTTTAAGTTTTGCTCTTTAGCTAATTGAAGATTAGAAAGTGTCTGTGCTTGAATTCCTTGCATGCCATCAACTAATAATATAGCTCCTTCTACAGCAGCTAAGGCGCGAGAAACCTCATAGGTAAAATCTACATGTCCGGGAGTGTCAATAAGATTTAGAATGAAGTTATTATAATTCATTTGAACAGGATGCATCTTAATGGTAATCCCGTGTTCTTTCTCTAAATTCATTCCATCTAAATACTGTGGCGTTAATTTGTTCTGAGAAACGGTCTTTGTTAATTCTAAAAACCTATCGGCTAAAGTAGATTTACCGTGGTCTATATGTGCAATTATAACAAAATTCCTAATATTTTTACCTTCTTGTTCCATATAATTTTTGAATAATAATTCTTTTTAATTCATTAATCTCTTTAATTTTAAACCAATCACACAAAATTACAAATGCAATAAAAGAAATAATAAAAGCAATCATAGCACATAACGCTAAATTAATTACTTTATCTATAGGAAAGATTCCTTTCAATAAAGCAAAGAATAGATAAGCTACTACCCCACTTAATAAAGAAACAACCGTTATCTTTCCTAAAGAATGATAAAACTTTTTTAATAAAGAAATAGGAACATCAGTTTTCAATAAAAAGAAGAGAATGAGAAAATAAAAAAGATAAGTAGCAGCTACTGCAATAGCTAAACCGATTACTCCAAAAGATAATCCTAATTTGTAGCAGAAAAAGAAACCCGCAGAATAAGCAATCACACTAGCAATAAAGGGCCTTAAAGCATCACCTTTAGCAAAAAATATTCTTAAAAGAAAAGCATTTACCCCCTGAAAAATCATTCCAAAAGCAAGAATAGAAAAAACCTGAATTGTTTTTACCGTAGAGGCCCAATCAAACTTCCCGTATCCGTATAAAAGACGAACAATTGGTTCACGAAAAACAAAAAACCAAATAGCTATTGGAATGAGGAAAAAGAATATTTGTAAAAGAGTAACGAGTGAAGTTTTAATAAAATCTTCATGTTTTTTTTCAGCATTTAATTTTGACAAATTAGGAAAAGCAGCAATAGCAAAAGACAAAGCGAAAACGGTCTGAGGTAAATTTTGAATTCCATCAGCTAAATTAAATACAGCAATGCTTCCTTCTTTTAACATACTAGCTATGGCAATAATACCTAAAAGAAAAACTTGATAAGCAATAATTCCTAATGAACGAGGCACCATCATTAAAACCACTTTTTTAAAACCACTGTTCAACCCTTTAAAGAAAATATTAAATGTAAATTTATAACCTGTTCCAATAAGAGCTGGTATTTGGACTAAAATATGAAGCAATGCTCCTAAAACTACCCCCCAAGCTAATCCTTTTAGACCCATTAAGGGAACAAAGAAAACGATACCAATTATTATTCCCAAATTATACATTACAGGCGCTAACGCACTAGCTAAAAATAATTTGAATATTTTTAAAATACTAGCAACAACAGATGAAATACCCATTAAAATAGGTTGAATCATCATAATTCTTGTTAAAATAACAGCCATTTCTAATTGCTGAGGACTAAAACCTACTAAAAGACGAGATAAAAGAGGTCGTGTAAATATCGCCACTAGTAAAGCCAATAATCCAACAAAAGAACCAATAATTAAAATAATGGCATTAGAAAACTGCCACGCTTCTTTTTTGTTTTTTACCCAATATTGGCTAAAAATAGGAATAAAAGCAGCTGAAATAGCCCCCATAATAAAAATATTATATATCATATCAGGCAAACGAAAAGAAGCATAATAAATATCTAAATTTCCAGAAGCGCCAAAACTACTAGCCAAAAGCACATTTCTTAAAATTCCTAAAAATCCACCAAATATTGCTAAACCACTTGTTAGTATTGCAGCACCAAAAATTGTTTCGGATTTATGATTTAATATTTTTTTAAAATTAACCATTATGGATTTAATTAATATTCTCTTTTAAAATTAATAATCATACTACTTTCTAATGGGATTAATTCGTTAAAAGGAAAAAGCGTAGGAACTATTCTAACATCATCAGGCATTGAAAGTTGATAAGAAAATCTTACATTCTGTCCGCTTTGTTTCTGAATTTTTAATCCCCAAGACGAAAAATCAG
>CAZNBO010000007.1:0-14965 GCA_964571515.1 uncultured Candidatus Saccharibacteria bacterium | reverse complement strand
TAATTTATTAAATTGTTCAGCACGATCAAATTCATTTTTAAACTTTTCAAAGCTTGTTGCGGAGGGGGAAAATATAATAATGTTTTTCTTTTTTTGTTTTTTTTGATGGAGACTATAATACAAACATTCTTCTAAAGATTCAAAAACAAAATATCTATTAGAATATTTTGTTTTATTTAATTCTTTTATTAATTTTTTGCTTGCAGAGCCATTAAGAATAGATAAATTTCTAGTAGGTATCGTTCTTTTTATTTCTTTAGCTAATTCATTATATTTTAGGTTTTTATCTGTTCCCCCTACAATTAGAATTAGATTACTATTTTTGTATTGTTTGAATCTTTTGAGAGCTGCAATAGTAGCTTCTGGTGATGTGGCACTACTATCATTAATAATAAGAAGTTTTTTGGTCTGAAAGATTGTTTCTTGGCGAAATTTGATTTGTGGTAATGAAGTAATTTGTTTTTTGATTTGAGTAAAAGTCAAACCAAATAATTTAGTAGCTAATATGGAAATCATTAGATTGTCTAAATTATGCTCTCCCCAATATTTTGCAAATTTACTTGCATTAAATATTAATTTTTTCTTATGATCTTTTTGATAATAAATTTTATCTTTTTTATTAAAAATTCCATTTTTATCTTTAGGTAGGGGATTATGCGAAATAAAATAAATTTGGCTTTGTGGCTTTAAAGAAAGAAAGAATTTAGTCCATTTATTATCATAATTTAGTATTAAATAATCAGTCTCTTTTTGATTTTGAAAAATATGAGATTTTGCAAGAGCATAATTTTTTATAGTACCATGACGATTTAGGTGGTTTCTATGTAGATTAGTAATAATGGCTATTTTTGGTGCTTTATGTTTTAGTCTTGCTAATTCTAATGAACAACTGGGCAATTCTAAAACTATAGGATTATCAATCTTCAGTTTGTCTAAAAACGAAAGAACGGGATTGTCTGGTGTATTTCCGCCAGAAACTACGTTATTATATTTTCCGCGTAAAAGGTGACCTATCCAATTTGTGGTTGTGGTTTTTCCCCAACTGCCAGTCACTGCTATAACTGGATTTTTATTGAATCTAAAAAATAAGCTCGTTTCGTTTTCTATTAATTTATTCGTTTGGCTGGCAATTTTAAGGTATTGATTATTCCTTATTGGCACACCTTGATTTATAACAACAATATCGTTGTTTTTGAAATCATTTTCATTATGTTTTCCTAATGTGAGTTTTATTTTAGAAGAATATTTTTTTAATTTTTTTAATGACTTTTTTAAATCTTTTTTTGATTTTAAATCAGTAATAGTAAGTTTGGCTTTATGTTTTAAAAGCCACAGGCAAGTAGATACGCCTCCGCCTAATATTCCTAACCCTACCACTAGCACTTTTCTGTTTTTAATGAATTCTTTTATTTTAATCATGGTTATAAATAAACATAGTGATATTTTAACATTCAAAAAACTTGAATACCAATGGAGGGTTGATTTTTGCTTTTTTCTTTGTTATAATTACGTTGACGGTCGCAAGATCGTCAACGGTGGGGCTTCCTGTTTCTTGCTTGCAAGAGACAGGATCACCGGGAAAACAGGTGTCTTTGATGCCTGTTTTCCTTTTATTTCTGGCTTAAGAGTGTTAAAATAAAAGAATTATGGATATTAAAGATCTTATTATTATAGGTGGTGGTCCAGCTGGCCTTACAGCTGGGATTTACGCTGGAAGAGCAAAACTTACAACATTATTATTGACTGGTTTATCTTCAGGAGGACAATTAATGCTTAGTGCAGAAATTGAAGATTTCCCAGGATTTTCTGAAAAGATAAGCGGTTCAGAACTTATAAAAAAAATAACAGAGCAAGTTAAAAAGTTTAATGTAGAAATGATAGAAAAAAAGGTAATCTCTGTAGATTTTAAAGAGAAACCTTTTGTAATAAAAACAGATAATGAAGAATATTTAGCAAAAACTGTCATTGTAGCTACAGGAGCTTCTGCCAAATGGCTTGGCTTAGAAAACGAACAAGAATTAATTGGCCACGGTATTTCTGCTTGTGCTGTATGCGACGGTTTTTTCTTTAAAGATAAAGTTGTAGGTGTTGTGGGAGGAGGCGATAGTGCAATAGAAAATGCTATTGTTTTAACTAAATACGCAAAGAAAGTTTTTGTTATTCATCGTAAAAATAAATTAAGGACATCTAAAAGATTGCAAGAGGGAGCTCTTAATAATTCTAAAATAGAATTTATTTACAATAATATTGTTTCAGAAATTAAAGGAAAAGATTCTTTAGAAGGGGTTTATCTACAAGACGTAAATACGCAAGACAAAAGATTTTTAAAACTGGATGGATTATTTATATCTATTGGTTATAAGCCAGTAACTGATATTTTTCAAAATCAACTTGATTTAGATGATCATGGCTATATAAAAGTAAAGGAAAACACAAAAACCTCTGTTGATGGAGTGTTTGCCGCAGGAGATGTCTGTGATACTAAATACAGACAAGCAATTACTGCTTCTGGTTTGGGTGCTATGGCTCTTTTAGACGCTGATAAATGGTTAAGAGAGGTATATAGAGATTGACGAATAGCTTATTATCTGCTATTATCATCACAATAGTATTTTGAAAAATTTTTGGAAGGAGGATCAAAAATGTTTAGAAAAATAGGCAGGGAAATTGCTGTATTTATTTTCTCAACAGGATTGATAATATATGTTCTGACATATTGTTTTCTCAGATTTTTAATAGATTTGTTTATAGGAACGAATATAGCAAGATCAATATTTTTTATCCAAAAAGGTATTGATTTAATAGTATCAAGTATTGGAAAAAAAATTATTAAAGAGCTAGAGAAAGTGGGTATGTGGTATTAGGGTGTTGAATTTACTAAAATTAGACACCCTTTTTTATTTACAAACCTTTGAAAGTAATATAAAATACTAATTAATCGTTGTTATTCGTTAATTATTAATTAATACAGGAGATTATGTGTGGACCGGTGTGTGCCATAGGAATAGCTAGCGGATTAGGAATTTCTCGTTGGCTTGGTATAGACGATATAACTTTAGGTTTATGGATAGGAGCGCTTATTTTATCAGTTTCTATTCAATTTGATATATTTTTAAGCAAGAAGGGTAAAAGTTTTCCATTTAGTTTTTGGGTTATTTTTGGAGGAACATGGGCATTATCATTTTTACCTATTTTAAAAAGTTTGACTCAAGATCCTTCTTGTAACATTTTTGGCTTTCCTCGTATAATTTGTGGTTCTGTCTTGGGAGCTTTCACACTTTTCTTGGTAGATAGAGTAAATAATTTTATAATAGATAAACATAATAAGAAAGTTTATTTTTATTATCAAAGGGTTATCATTCCTATTATTGGTTTGATAATTATCAGTATGATAATAGAAGCAATGTGCTAAAATTAAAAATTATGAATATTGAAGAACAAAAAGTCGTTGATTTATTTAATAAAATAAAAAAATTAAAAGAAGAAGGAAATGCCTTGGATTTATCTTCTAAAGAAGATTTAGGTATAGCTGTTATGAATTTAATCTCTATGGAAGAGCATTTCTTTTTTACCTATGAGAAAACAAAAGACAAGAAATATTTAGATTTACTTAATAAAACAAGGAATTCCCGAAAAGAATTGTTAGCAAAAATTGTTAAAAATCCTGAAGGAGAAATTTGGTGTATTTCAAAACATCTTTTATCTGCAAGTATGAGATTAATGGAAGTAGGGACCAAAAAATTGGGGAATAAAGAGGAAAAAGACGCAAAAGATTTATTTGATAAGGCTTATGCACTTTGGAATATATTCTGGGCATTAAATCTAAATCTGATTGATGTAAAAGATGTTAAACAACGTGATGAAGATGAAAATAATAGTATTAAAATAGCAAAAGGAAAAAAGTTTAATATTTTTGATAAATTAGGTGGTATTATTAAAAGCGTAATGGATTGTTGTAAAGAATGATTTAATATGGATATTTCTCTTTTTGATTATTACTTGCCAAAAGAGTTTATTGCTCAAGAACCAATAGAGCCGCGAGATCACTCGCGTCTTTTAATATTAGATAGAAAAAGTAAAAAAATAGAACATAAGAAATTCTATGAAATATTAGATTATTTATCTGATAATGATGTTTTGGTATTTAATAACAGTAAAGTAGTACCAGCGCGTTTATATGGAAAAAAGATTCCAGGTCATGGAAAAGCAGAAATTCTTCTTATTCGTCCTAAAAATAAAGAAGTTTTTGATTTTGTTTCATGGCCTAAACAATGGGTAATTATTGGGAAACCTAAGTTAAAGCAAAATCAGATTATTGAATTTAGTAAATCATTAAAAGGGGAGATAAAAGAGGTTTTAAATTATGAAAGAATTATATCTTTTAATTTAGAAGGAGATGCTTTAAAACAAGAGATTTTATCATTAGGACAATTTCCTTTACCTCCATACATTACTAATCCTACAAAACGTTCTTTTTCAAAATATCAAACAGTTTATGCTGAAAAAGAAGGATCAGTTGCTGCGCCTACTGCTGGTTTCCATTTTACAAAAGATCTTTTAAAAAAAATAAAAGAAAAGGGAATTGACATACAATTTGTTACCTTACATGTAGGATTAGGAACTTTTTTATCAGTGAAAACACAGGATATTAAAAAACATAAGATGCATTCAGAGCTTTTTGAGCTTTCTGAAAATACTGCTAAAATATTAAATCAAGCAAAATCTAAAGGGAAAAGGATTATTGCTGTCGGAACTACAGCAACTCGTGTTTTAGAAAGTTGCACTAATGAAAATTCAGAATTAGAAGCAAAGCAAGATTGGACGAATTTATTTATTTATCCTGGTTGTAAGTTCAGATTTATTGATTCTTTAATTACAAATTTTCATCTCCCTAAATCAACTTTGTTAATGCTAGTTTCTGCTCTTGCCGGAAGAGATTTAGTCTTAAAAGCTTATCAAGAAGCTATCGCAAAAAAATATAGGTTTTTCTCGTTTGGAGATGCAATGTTTATTAAATAATATATGTTTAAAATCATTAAAAAATCTAAAACTGATAGAGCTCGTTTAGGTGAAATACAAACTAATCATGGTGTTGTAAAGACCCCAATTTTTATGCCTCCAGGAACTCAAGCAACAGTTAAGGCTGTTGGGCCTGATGATTTAAATAAAATTGGTATAGAGACACTCTTAGTTAATACTCTCCATTTACACCTACAGCCAGGCGAGAATCTAATTAATGGATTGGGAGGTATTCATCAATTTATGGGCTGGCCTGGGCCTATTCTGAGTGATTCTGGAGGGTTTCAGGTATGGAGCTTTAGTAGAAACAAGACAAAAAATGGACAAAATCTAGCTAAAATTAGTGAAAATGGGGTAGAATTTTCTTCTCCAATTGATGGCTCAAAACATTTGATTACGCCTGAAAAATCAATTGAAATTCAGCATAAATTAGGTTCTGATATTATTATGGCTTTTGATGAATGTGGACCTGATTCTGATGATAAAGAGTATGCCAAAAAATCAATGCAAAGAACTCATCGTTGGGCGGAGAGATCATTAAAAAGGCACAAAGAGCTTAGTAAAGATTATATTAATAATGGTAAAAAACCACCCTTACTTTTTGGTATTATTCAAGGTGGTATTTTTGAAGACTTAAGAAAAGAATCAGCTAAATTTATTACTAGTCTTGATTTTGATGGTATAGCTTTAGGAGGGGAAACAATTGGTTATAATATGCCAAAAACATTAGAAATTCTGGATTATCTTCAAGGATTTCTACCTGAAGATAAACCTCGATATACAATGGGATTAGGATCTTCACCTTCCGATATAATTGAAGTAGTAAAAAGGGGAGTGGATATGTTTGATTGCGTTGGACCAACAAGGACGGCAAGACATGGTTCTCTTTATAGTGGTGAAATTGTTTCAGAAAAAGGTGAAATAAAGTTTAAATCAGAATTTGAAAAAGGGTGTTTAAGAATATCGAACAATTGTTTTAAAGAAGATAATGCCCCAATAGATAAAAATTGTGATTGTTATACTTGCCAGAATTTTTCTAGAGCATATCTTCGTCATTTATATTCTGTAAAAGAACCACTTTATCTTAGGTTAGCCACAATTCACAATTTAAGATTTATGATGAGACTAATTAAAGTATTACGAAGTAATATTTAATATGCTTCTTCATGTTTGTTGCGCTCCTTGTGCCTTACCAATAATTGAATATTTATTAGAAAAAAAAGTAAAAGACATTACTTTGTACTTTTATAATTCTAATATTTATCCAAGGGAAGAATATAATAAAAGATTAAAAGATGTAGAAAAAATAGCTAAAATTTATAAATTAAAATTTGTTGAAGGAGAATATAAACATAATAAATGGTTAGAATATATTAAAAAATCATTATCTAAATCACCAGAAAAATATTTAGAGAATAACGAAAGATGTTTAAGTTGTTTTCGTTTTAGCTTGGAAAAAACCGTTGAATTTGCTAAAAAAAATAATTTTAATGAATTCAATACTACTTTAAGTGTAAATCGTTTTAAAAATACTGAATATATAACTCAATATGCTAAAGAATTAGCTAAAAAACATCAATTAATTTATAAAATATTCAATTTAGATTCAAATAAAGCATATAAACTTGGCTTACAACTTACTAAAAAATATGATCTTTATCGACAGAAATACTGTGGTTGCGAATTTAGTTTAAAAGATGTGATATAATGTGGTCAATACGGAGAGTTAGGTGAGAAAATTTAAATCTCATAAAATAGCATATACGTAATAATAAAGCTAAAATTACAAAACAAAAATCAAAATAAATGAAAAAAGCGATTCTTTATGAAAAGTTAAAAGATAATAAAGTTCGCTGTGACGCTTGTTATCATCACTGTCTGATTCCTGATAAAGAAACTGGAATTTGTGGTGTCCGTCAAAATATAGATGGTGATCTTTATCTTTTGGTTTATGGAAAAGCCATTAGTGTAAGCATTGATCCTATAGAGAAAAAACCTCTCTTTCATTTTTTACCAGGTCGAAAAGCTTTTTCTTTAGGAACAATGGGTTGTAATTTTGCTTGTGATTTTTGTCAAAACTGGGAAATCTCTCAGATACCTAAAAATCTAGATTTAATACATGCAGGAGAAGAATGGGAGCCAAAGAAAATTGTAAAATATTGTAAAGATAATAAAATCCCAATTATTGCCTATACATACAATGAACCTAGTGTTTGGGTAGAATACGCTTTAGATACAATGAAATTAGCTAAAAAGGATGGTATTAAAAATATATGGGTTTCAAACGGATTTATGAGTGAAAAAAGTTTGAACCTTATTGCCCCTTATCTTGATGCAATTAATATAGACTTAAAAAGTTTTTCAAATAATTTCTATCAAAAAATTTGTAAGGGACAGTTAAATCCAGTTAAAGAAAATATTAAAAAAATCTGGAAAATGGGAATTTGGATAGAGGTTACTACTTTAATAATTCCCGGATCAAATGATTCTGAAAAAGAATTAAAACAAATAGCTAAATTTTTAGTAAAAATTTCTAAGAATATACCTTGGCATATTTCAGCTTTTTATCCATGTTACAAAATGCTCGATAGACCTTCTACATCTGAAGAAACTTTAATTTCTGCTTATGAAATTGGTAAAAAAGCAGGATTAAAATATGTTTATACTGGGAATATTCCAAACTCTGATCATGAAAGTACTTTTTGCCCAAAATGTAATACACTTGTTATAGAACGATGGGGGATGAAAGTTCTAGAAAATAATTTGAAAAACGGAAAGTGTCCTAAATGTAAAACAAAAATACAAGGAAAATGGAAATAAGGCATCCAATTGTAGCTGGTACATTTTATCCTGATGATACTGAATTATTAAAAAAAATGATTCAGGGGTTTTTAGGTAATGCAACTGTGGAAAAACATAAGTCGCAAGTCAAAGCAATTATTGTCCCTCATGCTGGATATGTGTATTCTGGTCCGGTAGCTGCTTATGCCTTTAAATCGATAGAAAATTATTCTTATAAAAAGATTATTCTTTTAGGTCCAAGCCATAATTTTTCATTTGATAATCTTGTTTCCTGTGGTAAAAAATATTGGCAGACACCAATAGGAAAGATAAAAGTTTTATCAAAAAATGATTTCCCGAAACTTAAGAATAAAAAAGAAATTATTGAATCATCTGAAATTCATGAACCAGAACATTCTTTAGAAGTTCAAATACCTTTTTTACAAACTGTTTTGGATGATTTTGAAATTTTTCCTTTATTAGTTGGTAATATTGTTGATTATAAAAAAATTAGTAATATTTTGCTATCAATTTATGACGAGGAAACTCTTTTTTTAATTAGCTCAGATCTAAGTCATTATTTGCCATACAATGAAGCAAAAATGATAGACAAAGTAACGGTTGATGCTATATTAGCTAATGATGTTCAACGTTTTGATAAATATGGTAATGCTTGTGGAAAAACATCAATTGAGATTTTATTAAATATTGCAAATATAAAAAAATGGAACCCTAAACTTTTGTGTTCCATGAATTCTGGAGAAATAAGTGGAAACAAGAGTCAAGTAGTGGGATATACTAGTATTGCATATTATGAATAAAGAAAATAAAAAATATCTTTTGAAAATAGCCAGAAGAGCTGTACAAAAATACTTTCAAGACGAAGGGATATTTCAAATTGAAGAAGATGAATTATCACAATCTTTAAAAGAAAAAAAGGGGACTTTTGTCACTTTGTGGAAAAACGATGAATTAAGAGGTTGTGTTGGTAATTTTGAAGGTAAAAAGCCAATTTACCAAAGTGTAATTGATAATTGTTTATCAAGTGCTTTGCTTGATTCTCGTTTTACGGCTTTAAAAAGTGATGAATTAAGTAATATAAAAATAGAGATTTCTATCTTATCAGAGTTTAAAAAACTTCCAGATTTTACTAATAATAATTCTTTTCTCAAGTATTTGAATAAATATAAACCAGGTTTGTTAATAAAAAAAGGAGCTTATCAAGCTACTTTTTTACCACAAGTTTGGGAAGATTTAATTTCTGCTGAATTATTTATTTCTCATTTATGCGAAAAAGCTGGATTAGAAAAAGATGAATGGAAAAAAATGAATTTGGAGATTTATCAATATAGCGCAGAAGTATTTAAAGAAGAATAAATTATATTTCTAAGATATTCAGGTTTTACTCCAGGGCATTCTGTTGGCTCTTCTCTAATATCTAATTCCATATGTCCTTTTATAAAATTTTTACTCATTTCACGTCCAGATAAATTTGGTTTTCGAAGATAAAATTCCTTCTTACTAATATCTATTTGGTATTCTTTGATTATGTATCCCATAAGATTGACTAAGGCTTTTTTCATTGGTTTAGTTAATTCATCATGCCCAGGACGAAAATCTCCCATCAAAGAGATTCCTATTGTACTTTTGTTGTGTCCATAAGCATGAGTTCCAATCGAATATTTTCCTCCTAAATTTCCTTCATAAATACGGCCTGTTCCGTCTATCAAATAATGATATCCAATATCTCTCCATTTTCTTTGTACAGCTGTCATAAGATAGATATTTCTTAATTCTTTTTTGGATTCTTGAAAGTTTGTAGTAAATTTTCCAGCAGTATGATGAATAACTATTGCTTCTACTGGTAGATAGTAATAAGTAAAATCATTTTCTTTCGTTAAGCTTTGAAGGAAAAAATTATCATAAGATTCAAAATTCTTTTTATAATTTATTGATAATTCGAGAGATCTCCAGTATTCTTTTTCTGAAAATGTATCTTCTGGATTATATCTATCCTCGTAGCAATAATTCTTTTCACAAAAATCTTCTATAAACTGAGGATCAGCATAACGATTATCAGCGCCCCATTCCTCTCTGCTAATAATATTTATTTCATCATTACCAAGCATTCGTTGACCATATGTTTTATAAAAATTAGTTAAATTAATATGCGGAGGAATTTCAATTCTTAAGTCTTCCAAGCTTAATTGATCTATTAAATCTGTTTTTGGCTGAAGTAGCGATGATGTTAAATATTTTTTCTCTATTAATCCATCACCAATAAAAAACCCAAAAAGAATAAGTAAAAAGAAACTTAAAACTATTGGATAATATTTTTTAAAAAATGAAAACATTTAAAAATTAGTTTTTAATATCCATTGATTACCTCTTAAAAAACTTTCACTGGTCATTGTATTTTTTCCTGCTGGTCTTAATTCTTCAATAACATAAACACCTTTACCACATTTAACTGCCAATTTATTTTCAAATTCAAAAACTTGTCCTGGTACTTTATTTGTAAAAATTGGTAAATTGGTTAAAGAATGACCTTTAATTATCTTTATAATTGTACCATTTTCCTTTGTTGTTTTAGTAAAAACGCCTGGATTAGGATTTAAAGCTCTTATTTTCCTATCTATTTCTATATTTGATTTATTCCAATCAATCTTTTCGTCTTCTGGTAAAATTTTATGGCAATAGCTTGCCAAAGAATGGTCTTGTGAGATTGGATTAATTTCTCCTTTTAACCATTTTGGAGAAATTTTAATTATGAGATCTGCGCCTATTCTTGCTAATTCTTGGGATAATTCAGGATAAGTAATGATTGGATTTTGTATTTTGTATTCTGCTTTTTGTATAATTGGTCCGTGATCTATCTCTTCATCCATTAGAAATAAACTAACTCCTGTCTCCTTATCACCTGCTAAAATGGCAGATTGAATAGGTGTAGCGCCACGCCAACGAGGCAAAAGAGATGGATGTAGATTAAGAATTCCTTTTTTGGGAATAGATAATAATTCTGAAGGAATAATTTTACCATAAGCAGTAAGAATTACTAAATCTGGCTTATAATTTTTAAAATTCAATAAAAATCCTTCATCTTTTAAATTCTCCGGAGCAAGAATAGGTATTTTATTTTGTTCGGCTAAGGCATAAACAGGAGTAGGGGAAAGGATCTTTTTTCTTCCTTTTGTTTTCGGAGGAGCGGTTACTACTAAAACTGGCTTCATGTCAGATTCAAGAAGTTTATTAAGTATTATTTCCGCAAATTTGGAGGAACCAAAGAATACAAAACGCATAATTTTATAAAGCTCTTGCTTTTTGTGTTTGTTTTGTTATATTTGTTGCTTTATCAATAAAAAGTATACCATCAAGATGATCGATCTCATGCTGAATTACCCTGGCTAATAGACCAAAAGCTTTCATTTTTATCTTCTTACCTTCAAAATTAGTGGCTTTTATGGATATTTTTTTTGGTCTCTCTACTTCACCATAAATACCTGGTAAACTTAAACATCCTTCTTCCATTACTAAAGTTTCTGGAAAAGATTTTATAATCTCGGGATTAATAAAAGTATAAAATTTATCATCTATTTCACAAACAATAATACGAGTAGGTTCTCCTATTTGAATTGCTGCCAACCCAACTCCATTATTCTCTTCCATTGTTTTTCTCATTTGTTCAATCAAATTGCGCACATCTGCGTTAATGTGTCTCACAGGAAGACTTCTTTGTCTTAAGGTTTTATTATTCTCTCCAATAAGTATTTCCATATTAATTTTTTATTTTTTTAGAGAGTATCAATTGGGTCAACGTCAATTTTCCAATAAGAGGGGATATATTTAAGAATCTTATTTCTCAGCATTAATTCTTTTTTAGTTGGTATGGGTGAAAATAAATTTAATCCAAATAAAGGGTTAATATTGTTTTTAATCTTACTCTCAAAGTATTTACATTTTAACAGAATACTCCATTTATAAAAACCTTTTTTCCTAAAGATAAAAGCTTGTGCAGGTCCTAATATAATAAAGTTTTTTTGGAGATCTTTCGGAATTAATTTATTTATAGCTAATTCTAATATTTTTTTCATTTCTGCGGCCTCTTTTGACCCTGTTCCTTCATCCTTATAACTAAGCGTTAATTTTATTAATTGGGAATAAGGAGGCCAAAGATAGTTTTCTCTCCATTTTCTTTCTTCTTGTAAAAATTTTTCTTCCTCATTTTTTATAAAATATTCGAATAATTTATTTTCAGGAATTAATGTTTGTATAATTAATTTTTCTTTTGATAAAGATTTTAATTTTAGAAGATTAAAAAATACTTTTTCTTCGCTACGATAATCCGGTAAAAAGATTGCGGAATCGCATGATACTATTAATAACAAATCAGTTGATTCTAATTGAGGCCTTAAAATAGCTTCAGTTCCTATTAATATTTTAATTTGTTTTTTATTAAATTTATCAAAAATATCCAATTCTTGTTCATCTGGCATTTCCCCTTCAATAAGTGCAAAAGAAGGTGTTGGTACAATGTTTTTCTTAATTTCTTCAGCAATTCTTTCTATGCCTATTCCTAAGGGTTTAAGTTTGTACCCTCCGCATGCAGGGCAAATTGAAGGCATAGGAGTACTATAATTACAATGATGACACATAAGGATTTTCTTAGATATATCTGAAGATTCATTATGAAAACCCAACGGAATATCGCAATTAGGACACTTAAATACAAAACCACATTCTTGACAGATGACACTAGTTGCTAAGCCTCGTCGATTAATAAAAATAACGATTTTTTTATTTTCTTTTAAAGCTTGTTCAATTTCAATAAAAGCCTCAGTAGAAATTGCCTGAAATGGTCTTCTGTTCTTTCTAATTTTTTTTAAATCAATAATTCTAATAAGAGGCATAATAAGTAATTGAACTATTATAATATAAAGCTAAATAATTAATAAGAAAGACAGAATTATGATAAGGTTTTTGATCCCATGATTTATAAGAAGAATTATTTTCATCTATGATAACTACCAGTCCTAAATTTCGCCAAGGCAAAAAAAGAGCAGAACGTCGTCCTATAATTAACTGAACTTCTTGAGAATTAACTTTTGTCCATAAAGAATTAAATTCTTTAACCTTTAAATCGTTCGAGGAAATAAAGATTGGTTCAGAAATTTCTGATGATAATTTAGTAAAATAATAATTTTGGTAAAAAATAGTAGGAGTAAGAATTAATACTTGTTTTTGATTTTTGATATTTAATTTTATTTCTTTAACAATATCAGAAAAATTATTAGAAAAGCTTGCTTTATTTTTTTCGTTAGACATTGATAGTTGAGAATCTTCTGGAAAATCTTCTAGTTTTTCAATGTAAGTTATTAAAGATTTCATTCGTCGAGGTAGGATAATTTTTAAACATAATGAAATTGGATAAAAATAATAGTTAGAAATAAAGTTAGCCAGGGGAAAAAATAATGGCGGAACAATTTGTTTGGAAGAAATAACTTTATTTATTGGTCTTAAAACAAAATCAGCTTTTTTTAAAGCTGCCTTTTTTGAAGATACAGGCACTGAATTCAACACTATAGCCATTACGTTTCTATGGCCCAAAGGTATTTCAACAACAGATCCTTTTATTAAATTTAATTTAAAGAAATATGAAAAAGTTTGCGGTTGGGACCTAGGAAGATTTGTTAATGGAATTACGCTTATAATAAACATTAAAGATTTGTTATTTGCTTAAGTAAATATATTGACAAATATACTGATTATATCTATCTTATCTTATTTTTCTTATAATTTCCAGCTTGTTTTATCTCTTATAAAATTGACAAAAACAGGGTCTAAACTATATAATTACTAAATGGCTATTAAGAAGAAAATTCATTTGATAGGCATTGGAGGAACAGGCATGACTGCTTTAGCTAATCTTCTACTAGAAAAAGGGTATTTATTATCTGGTTCTGATAAAAATGATTTTTCTACGAGAAAGATTCTGGAAAAGAGGGGAGTAAAAATATATATTGGTCATCAAGCAAACAATATAAAAAAAGCAGATATTGTAGTTTATTCTTCTGCGATTCCCAATAATAACGTTGAGTTTAAAACTGCTAAAGAGATAAAGCTACCTCTATTCAATCGTTTTGATTTTTTGATGAATATTCTGGCTGAAAAGAAAATTATTAGTGTTGCCGGAACTCATGGAAAAAGTACTACAGTAGCAATGATTACGCATATTCTAGAAAAAGTAAAATTAAAACCAACTGTTTATTTAGGAGCTAAAAACAAAGCACATCCATTGGGAAGTAAATGGAATTCAGGAGAATATGCAGTTTTGGAAACAGATGAACACGACAAATCATTTTTAAAAGCTCCTTCCTTTCTTTGTGTAATTACGAATGTTGACAATGACCATTTAGATATCAATGGTCCATATAAAGGACAATTTTCTTTATTAAAAAAAGCTTTTAAAGTTTTTTCTAAACACAGTCAATCAGGATTTGTTGTTTTAAATAATGACGATTCTTTCTTAAGAAAAATAGCAAAAGAAAAAAAAGAAAAATGTTTCACCTTTGGAATAGACAATAAAGCTGATCTTATTGTAAAAAACATTGATTACAAAGGAATGAAAACCTATTCGGATTTATTCTTAAACAATCAATTTCAAGGTAGATTAGAACTTTCTGTGCCTGGAAAAGAAAATATCTATAATGCATTGGGCGCGATTTCAGTTTCACAAATTCTTAAAATTCCCTTAGATAAAGTCTTACGAAATCTAAAAACTTTTAATGGAATAGAAAGAAGGTTTTCCGTTCTTTACAATAAAAAGGTTGCGATTATAGATGATTATGCGCATCATCCTACTGCAATAGAGGGCACATTAAGAATGGCGAGAATTGTTTTCCCAAAAAGAAGGATTGTATTAGTTTTAGAACCCCATCGTTATTCTCGAATTTCTCTTTTGTATAAAGCTTTTGCTGTAGCGATAAGAAATTGTGATGTTTTGTTTCTTTTGCCACTAGATTCATCTAACGAAAAACCTATTAAAGGAATTGATAGTAAAAAAATATATAGAGAAATATTAAAGAAAAAAATTCTAAGTAAAGATAAGTTACGTCTCGTTGAAAACAAAGAATCTTTTTTAAAAAATCTTTTTAAGTTTAAGAAAAAT
>CAZNBO010000006.1:0-16161 GCA_964571515.1 uncultured Candidatus Saccharibacteria bacterium | reverse complement strand
TTTTAGAATTTATTCAAAAAGAAAAAGATATATTAGATTTTTGGCAGAAGAATAAGATTTTTGAGAAATCTATAGAACAGAGGCCAAAAGATAAATCTTATGTTTTTTATGATGGCCCTCCTTTTGCGACAGGTTTACCTCATTATGGTCATATTCTTGCTTCTTTAATAAAAGATGTTGTTCCTCGTTATTGGGCAATGAAAGGATTTCGTGTAGAACGACGTTGGGGCTGGGATTGTCATGGTTTACCAGTTGAAAATCTAATTGAGCAGGAATTAAATTTGAAAAATAAGAAAGATATTGAAGCTATTGGTATAGAAAAGTTTAATCAAGCTTGCAGAGATAGTGTTTTACGTTATGTCGATGAATGGAAAAAAGTTATTCCTCGAATGGGACGTTGGGTTGATATGGAACATCCATACAAAACAATGGATTTTGACTATATGGAATCTATCTGGTGGGTGTTTAAACAATTGTGGGACAAAGGGTTGGTTTATAAAGACTACAAGAGTATGCATATTTGCCCTCGTTGTGGAACAACTCTTTCTAATTTTGAAGTAACTCAGGGATATAAAGATGTTGAAGATTTAACTGTTACAATTAAGTTTAAATTAAAAGATAAAGAAAATACTTTTATTTTAGCTTGGACAACTACTCCTTGGACTTTACCTGGAAATGTAGCTTTAGCAGTGGGGAAAAATATTGATTATGTAAAAATACAGATTGGAAAAGAGTTTTATGTCTTGGCTAAAAACAGATTAGAAATTATTAAGGATGAATACAAAATCATTGAAGAAATGAAAGGTAAAGATTTGATCGGATTAGAATATGAGCCTTTATTTGATTATTTTTCAAAAAAAGATGATTTAAAAAACAAAGAAAATGGTTGGAAAATATATGATGCTGATTTTGTTTCTACAGAAGAAGGCACAGGAGTTGTCCATGTCGCTCCAGCTTTTGGTGAGGATGATTTAAATCTTGGATGTTTAAAAAACCTTCCCTTTGTTCAGCACGTTGATAAGGCAGGTTGTTTTACTGATGAAGTTACAGAATGGGCAGGAGAGGAAGTAAAACCAAAAGATGATATTTCTAAAATTGATAGGAAAGTTGTTGAGTGGCTTGAAAAGAAAAATAAATTATTCTCTCAAGAAAAGGTCACTCATAGTTATCCTTTTTGTTGGAGATGTGATACTCCTCTTTTAAATTATTCTACTTCTTCATGGTTTGTAAAAGTTACATCCATAAAAGATAAGATTATAAAAAATAACGAACAAATAAATTGGGTCCCTGGGCATATTAAGCATGGGCGTTTTGGTAAATGGTTGGAGGACGCAAAAGATTGGTCAATTTCGAGATCTCGTTATTGGGGGACTCCTTTACCAATTTGGCAATGTAGTGGTTGTGAAAACGGTCAAATCAATTCTTGTGATAATATTAAAGTTTTTGGTTCAGTTGAAGAATTGGAAAAAGCAAGTAATAAAAAGATAAATGACATTCATAAGCCCGGTATTGACGAAATTACTTTTGAATGTGAAAAATGCGGCGGGTTAATGAAAAGAGTTCCATACGTTTTGGATTGCTGGTTTGAGTCTGGTTCAATGCCTTATGCTCAAGCTCATTACCCTTTTGAGAATAAAGAATCGTTTGAAAAGAATTTTCCAGCCCAATTTGTCGCTGAAGGCATAGACCAAACAAGGGGATGGTTTTATACTCTGATGGTTTTATCCACGGCTTTATTTGATAAGCCCGCTTTTCTTAATAATATTGTTAATGGGATCATTTTAACTGAAGATGGTCAGAAAATGAGTAAACGTTTGAAAAATTATCCTGAACCAATAAAAATTATTGATAAATATGGGGCTGATGCAATGCGTCTTTATCTTTTAACTAGTCCTGCAATTAAAGCAGATGATTTACGTTTTTCTGAAAATGGAGTTAATGAAACATTAAAAAAAGTTTTAATGATTCTTTGGAATGTTTATACATTCTATAAATTGTATGCAGAAGAAGAAAATGAGGAATTAGATATTAGTTCTGTTAACAATATTTTAGATAAATGGATTTTATCTAGATTAAATTCCTTAAATAAAGAAGTTAGCAAAGGAATGAGTGAGTATAATTTATTAAAAGCGGCAAGGCCTGTTGAAAAATTTATTAGCGATCTTTCGACTTGGTATTTAAGAAGATCACGTCAAAGATTTAAGAATAATGAAGAGAAAAAACAAACTTCACAGGTTTTAAAATATGTTTTATTTAATTTAAGTAAAATATTAGCTCCATTCATACCATTTTTTAGTGAACAGATTTATCAAAATTTAAAAAATGAAAAAGACTTAACATCAGTACATCTTTGTAATTATCCTGATGTTGATGAAGGATTAATTGATAAAACATTAGAACAAGAAATGGAGGAAATTCGAGGAATTGCTTCAATGGTTCTAGCAGAAAGAGCTCAAGTAGGGATAAAGGTGAGACAACCATTAAATGAATTAAAAATAAAAGACTGTAAATTAAAAAACAAGAAAGAATTGCTTGATATTTTAAAAGATGAAGTGAATATTAAGCAAATTGTTTTTGATGATAAATTAGAAAAAGAGATAGAAATTAATACTAAAATTACACCAGAACTAAAAGAAGAAGGCATGATGCGGAATTGTTTTAGGCAAATTCAAATCATTCGTCGAAAATCAGGATTATCTCCTTCTGATGAAATAATAATTTGTTTTCAAGGAGAAGGTTCAATTATGAAATTATTGAAAAAAAATGAAAAACAGATGAAAGAAAGCTTGCGAATAAAAGAAATTATTTGGGATAAAATAGAAGATTTTGATTTTAAAGGAGAAATAATTTTAGATGATAACAAGATAAATATTAGTTTAAAAAAATAGATTCTTGCTCTCAATTCTTCTTTATGCTATTATCTTTCTACTCTAATACTATTGTTGTTATAGGTTTAGAATAATAATTTAACAGTTAATAATTTATAATCATGGGTGTTCCTGCTCGTCATCATACTCGTTCCAGAACTAATAAACGTAGATCACATATGGCTCTTAAGCCGTTTAATTTTATTAAATGCTCTCATTGCAAAGAAATGATTATGCCTCATCGGGTTTGTCCTCATTGTGGCTATTACAAAGAGAATGAAGTGATTGATGTATTAAAAGGACTTTCTAAAAAAGAAAAGAAATTAAAACAAAAAGAAATAGAAAAAGAAGATTAACATTTAAACTTTTAACTTTTTCATATGGGATCTCGACATCTCTCTCGTTCTATTGTTTTGCAGACACTTTATGAATGGGATTTTTTAAAACAAAGCAAGAATGCAAAGGAGATATTCCAAAGAAATTTAAAATTATTTGGAATTGGATTATCCAATAAAAAATATCCAGAACAGCTTTTGAGTGGTATATTGGATCAATCAGATAAATTGGATAAATTAATTATTTCCGGAGCTCCTGAATGGCCATTAGATCAAATTAATATTGTTGATAGAAACATTTTAAGAATTGGAATTTTTGAATTGTTATTTAGTGACTCTAAAGAGGTTCCTCCAAAAGTTGCCATTAATGAATGTGTAGAATTGGCTAAAACCTTCGGGGGTGATTCTTCTCGTCGGTTTGTTAATGGAGTATTGGGAACAGTTTATCGTGAGATGGAAGGGGTTATTAATAAAAAAGAGAAGAATGATACAGATTGATTTTAATAAAATCGAGAAAATTCTAGAATTAGAATTTAACAATTTGGATTTATTTAAACGTGCGTTAACTCACCGGTCTTTTTTGAATGAGAATAAAAAATGGGGGGAAATCGGACATAATGAAAGACTAGAGTTTTTAGGTGATTCAATTTTAGGTTTAATTGTTGCTGAATATTTGTTTAAAGAATATTCAGAGCTTAGGGAAGGAGATCTAACAGCTTTAAGAGCAGCACTAATAAATAGTGATTCTTTATTAGAAGTAGCCGATAGATTAAATTTAAATAAATATCTTTTGGTTTCTAAGGGAGAAAAAAATGAGTTAGAAAAAAGTCATCCATATTTTTTAGCTAATGCTGTAGAAGCAATTATAGGAGCTCTTTATTTAGATAAAGGATTTGATGAAGCCAAAAAATTTGTAACAAAACATATTCTATCAAAAGCTGAAAATATTTTTAAAACAGAATCTTATAAAGATCCAAAGAGTTTTTTCCAAGAAAAAAGTCAGGAGAATTTAAGTATTACTCCAATTTATAAAACTTTAAAAAGTTGGGGTCCAGATCATTTAAAACATTTTCGGGTTGGTGTGTATTTTAAAAAAGAGCTTATTGCCGAAGGAGAAGGTAACTCTAAACAGGAAGCAGAAGTAAATGCTGCAAAGAATGCTCTTTCTAAGAAAGGATGGAAATAATATTTTATGTTTTTAAAGCGCATTATCTTAAAAAATTTTAAATCTTTTTCAGGGAAAACAGTTTTAGATTTTCCTTGTCTTTTTACTGCTATAGTTGGACCAAATGGTTCTGGAAAATCTAACATTGTGGATGCTATTCGTTGGGCTTTTGGTGAACAAAGTTTTAAAAATTTACGCGCAGAAAAAGGCAGAGATTTAATCTTTTCTGGAAAAAACAAAAATTCTTCTGCTGGATTTGCTGAAGTGGAATTGGTATTTGATAACAGTAAAAAGGTTTTCCCTCTAGAGGTTTCAGAATTAAGTATTTTAAGAAGGATTGATAAAGAAGATAACAATAGCTATTTTTTAAATCGTCAACCTTGCCGCTTGAAAGACATTGTTGAAATATCAGCTGCGGCTAAATTAGGTTTAAAAGGACTTTCAATTATTAATCAAGGTTCTGTCGGGGATATTCTAAAAGTTTCTGCGCAAGAAAGAAGAATGATGTTAGAAGAAAATTTGGGATTAAAAAACTTAGAGATTAAAAAAGAAAAGGCGAGAAGAAAATTAGAAAATACTTTAATTAATTTAGATAAAGCCCAAGCCCTTCAACAAGAAATACTTCCTCATTTACGCTCTTTGAAAAGACAAGTTAATCGTTGGGAAAAAAGAGAAAAAACTAAGGAGGAATTATTTGAGATAGAAAAGAAATATTTTATTAATATTTATCATCAAATATTACAAGAAGATACAAATTCTCATATTGATGTTGATAAAATTAAACAGGATATCGAAGATTTGGAGAACGGAATGAAAGAAAAAGAAAGAGAGATAGGCTTATCAAGCGATAAAGTTGGCGAAAGCTTAGAAATTAAAATTAGAAATATTACGCAACAAATTATTGATATTCAAAACGAAAAATCAATTCAATTAAGGGCTTTAGGCAGGAAAGAAGTTAGTAGCGAGCTAAATATTACTAGTGAACTTCTTGAAAAGGAGGTTTTCTCTATTAAAGAAAAATTACAGTCTTTTCTAAACTTTTCTAATTTAGACAAAGTTAAAGAAGAAATACAGAAAATAGTTCAAAATATAAATACCTTGTTTAGTTCTAAAAACGAAGAAAAAGGAGAAGATATTAAAAGTATTCAAAAAGAACTAGAAAAAATCGAAGAAGAATTAAAGCAGAAAAATGAAAAATTAAATAATTTACAGAATCAATTAAATAAAAGGAGTTTAGATTTTAAAAATAAATTTCAGGAGATAGAATTAAAGAGAGGAGAAAAAGAAAAATTATATAGGGAGTTACAAAGAGAAGAAATTCTTAATGAAAAATTCCGTTTACGCTTAGAAGATTTTAAGAGGCGCTTACAAGAAACTGGATTTCAATTTCAAGAAATCAAAAGATTCTATGAAAATGAAAAAGATATGCAATCAGCTTTGCCAGAAGAAGTTTCTGTTTTAGAAAATAAGATTTGGCGAATGAAAAGAGAATTGGCAGAAATGGGCTCAGAAGATGAGGGAATAATCAATGAATACAAGGATGTTTCTATCCGCCATGATTTTTTGATTCAACAAATTGAAGATTTAAATAAAGGCGTAGGAGATCTTAACATTTTGATAAAAGAATTAAATAATCAAGTTGAAGAAAGGTTTACTAAAGCAATTGATGGAATAAATAAAGAATTTAATCATTATTTCCAACTTATATTCAAGGGTGGTTCAGCTAAATTAGCTCAGATTAAGCAAGAAATTAATAATAATATTGTTTGGGGGGTAGATATTAAAATTAATATTCCAAAAACTCAATTGAGGGGTATTGATATGCTCTCTGGAGGGGAGAAAACTTTAATTGCTGTTTCTCTTCTTTTTGCTCTAGTCAATCAATCGCATTCCCCTTTAATAGTGGTAGACGAAATTGATGCTGCGCTGGATGAAGAAAATAGTAGGCGTTTTTCTGAAATTTTAGAAGCACTTACTAAAAATACTCAATTTATCATTATTACTCATAATAGAATGACAATGAATGCTGTTCAAATAATCTACGGAGTGACTTTATCTGAAAATGATAGCTCCCAACTTCTTTCATTAAAATTAGAAGAGGCTGAAGCTTTAGCAGAAGAATAAAAACTTGACTTTCTTTTTTAAGTGATTTAAAATAAGAATTATCCAGTGGCTAAGAGAGTGGTCGATAGCTACTTCAGCTATTAAATTAAGAAAATATTAATTCTGAAATTATGGCAGAAACACATGCAGACCAACAATTGCTTGAATTCATAGTTAAAAGTATTGCAAGCAATCCTGATGCAGTAAAAGTAGAGCGAAAGGTGGATGAAATGGGTGTGCTCCTTTCTTTAAAAGTAGATCCTAGTGATATGGCTCAGATGATAGGCCGTGAAGGCTCAATGGCTAAAGCATTAAGAACTATTTTAAAAGTAGTTGGAGCAAAAAATAAAGCCCGAGTTAACCTCAAAATTGAAGAACCAGAAGGTTCTACAAGAGTAAGACGGGAGGATGATAGTCCATCAAAAGAGGCAGATAAAGCTGCAGATGATATTGTTGAGGACTTAAAACTCTAAAATTACGCTTAAGCGTGATTGAAAAAAAACAAAAACCGCGGTATTATATAATACTGCGGTTTTTAATTACTAATCATTTATTATTTTATGCGTTTTGATATTCTTACAATTTTTCCTGAAATTTTTGATTCTTATTTTAATACCTCTATTTTAAAAAGGGCTCAAGGCAAGAAGCTTATAAAGATTTATACACATAATTTACGTAAATGGACACTTGATCGCCATCAAACAACCGATGATTCTCCTTATGGTGGAGGAATGGGAATGATTTTTAAGGTGGATCCTATCTTAAAAGCTGTAAAAGATTTGAAAAAGAAAAAAATTAAAAAATGTCGCGTTATTGTTTTTTCTCCTAAAGGAGATAAATTAACTCAAAAAAAAGTTAAAAGTTTATCTAAATATGATCAATTAATTCTTATTTGTCCACGTTATGAAGGTGTAGATGAAAGAGTTACTAAATATATAGCTGATGAGGAGATATCTATTGGCGAATATATTTTGACAGGAGGTGAATTACCAGCAATGATTTTAGTTGATGCTGTAAGTCGTTTTGTTCCAGGAGTTATAAAAAAAGAATCTTTATCAGAAGAATCTTTTAATGTCGAAGGCAAAGGTGAATACCCGCAATATACTAGGCCAGAAATTTTTTATCCAAATAAAAAAAATAAAAAAATAACATGGCAAGTTCCTAAAATTTTGCTTTCAGGAAATCATAAAAAGATTAGTGAATGGAAAAATAAACACTTAAAAAAAATATGATTTTTCTTTCTTTTCGTACAGTTGAAAAACAAAAATATCGTATTCAAGCGGAAAAAGGTGAAGAATTGCTGAAAACACTTGACAAATTTTTAAAAAAGAATAAAATAAAGATTGCTAGTATTAAAAATTGGTACATAGATTTTTTTGAAGAAAAAAGTATTACTTCACAAAGAATATCACAATCTATTTTACACGCCCTAAAATTTTATAACCTATTATAATTAGGAACTTTTTTTGTTATTAGATGCCTAATCAACCCACAATAAAATCTTTTGCCCGTCATTCTCGGGGAATTTTAGACCCCCCAAGATTGACCCAATTCCAAACTGATTCTTTTCAGTGGTTTTTAGACAAAGGAATGGGGGAGGTTTTTAAAGAGATATTACCAATAAAAGATTATACTGGTAAGGATTTAGAGTTAGCATTCGGAGATTATTATTTAGAAGTACCAAAGATATCAGAAAATAAAGCTAAAGAAAAAGGCCTGAATTACGAATCTACTATTCGTGCAAAGCTACGTTTAATTAATAAGAAAACAGGCACTGAGAGAGAACAAGAAGTATATTTTGGAGAAGTCCCTGTCATGACTCCTAGGGGGACTTTTATTATTAATGGTGTAGAAAAAGTTGTTATATCTCAAATTAATCGTTCTCCTGGGGTATATTTTTCCTCTGTGAATTTTAGAGGTAGAAGATTATTTGGAGCAAAACTTATCCCTTATCATGGGGCTTGGTTAGAATTTGAAACTGATAGCGATGGTGTTATTAGTGTAAAAATAGATAGAAAAAGAAAAGTGCCAATAAGCGCGTTGCTTAGAATTTTTGGTTTGAAGACAAATGAAGATATTGAAAAAGCTTTTAAAACAGAAGAGGAAAAATCTCCAATTAAATATATTGAGAATACATTAAAGAGAGATTTGTCTACTAATCAAGAAGAAGGATATATTGAAATTTATCGTCATGTAAGACCTGGAGAATTAGCTACTTTTGATAATGCATATGATTTAATTAATAATATGTTTTTCCGATCTGATAGATATGATTTAGCTAAAGTTGGAAGATACAAACTTAATCAACGGCTTAATTTTGATAAATCTGTTGACGAAAGAAATCTAACAGTAAATGATCTTATAGCGATTGTTAAAGAAATTATAAAGTTAAATAATGATCCAGAATCTATTGATGATGACATCGATCATTTAGGTAATAGAAGAGTTAAGGCGGTGGGTGAAATTTTGGTAGAGAGATTTAGAGTTGGATTGATGCGTATGCGTAGAACAATTCAAGACAGAATGGCAACCTTGGATCCTGAAACATTAACAGCTGCGCAATTAATAAATCCTAGACAGCTAGTAGCTATACTTCGGGAATTTTTTAATGTTTCTCAGCTTTGTCAGTTTATGGAACAGATGAATATGCTTTCAGAGCTAGAGCATAAAAGAAAAATTACTTGTATGGGACCAGGAGGTTTGGTTAGAGAAAGAGCTGGATTGGAAGTTAGAGATATTCATACTAGCCATTATGGGCGTTTGTGTCCTATTCAAACTCCTGAAGGACAAAATATTGGATTAGTTCTATCTTTAGCTCTTTATGCTCGATTAAACGAATTTGGTTTTATTGAAACTCCTTATATTAAAGTGAAAAATTCTAGGCTTACTAATGAAATAATTTGGTTTAATGCTTTTGATGAATTAAAGTATAAAATTGCTCATGGTACTGTTAGTGTTGATGAAAGAGGAAAAATAAAAGAAGAATTAGTAGGGGCAAGAGTAAATGGAGAGCCAACTTTAATTCATAATAAAGAAGTTGAATTAATTGATGTTTCTTGTCAGCAGATTATTTCTGTTGCTGTTAGCTTGATACCATTTTTGGAACATGATGAATCTAACAGAGCTTTGATGGGAGCAAATATGCAAAGACAAGCAGTTCCTTGTTTAAGGCCGCAGGCTCCATTAGTCGGTACTGGGATGGAAAGAAAAATTGCCTTTGAATCAGGTCAATGTTTAATTAGTGATGTTGAAGGAAAAGTTATTGAAGTTGACGCAAATCATATTAGTATAAAAACAAAAGATAACAAGAATGAGGTTTATAAATTAATTAACTTTGGGCGCAGCAATAAAAATAGTTGGTTAATGCAAAAACCTGTTATAAAAAAAGGCGATGTTGTAAAAAAAGGCACATTATTAGCAGATGGATCAGCTACAGAAAATGGAGTTTTAGCTTTAGGGCAAAATCTATTAATTGCTTTTATGCCGTTCTTTGGATCTAATTATGAAGATGCGATTGTTATCTCAGAACGAGTTTTAAAAAATGATTATTTCACATCAGTTTATTTAGAAGAATTTACTTGCGATGTTGTAGAAACTAAATTGGGTAAAGAAGTCACAACTCGTGATATTCCTAATGTTTCTGAAGAAAAATTAAAAAATCTTGATGAAGACGGAGTAATAATGGTAGGTGCTGAAGTAAAGGGCGGGGATATTTTAGTTGGAAAGATTTCTCCTAAAGGAAAAGCGGAATTGACTCCTGAGGAAAGATTATTGCAAGCAATTTTTGGAGAGCAGATGAAAGACATAAAAGATACATCCTTAAAACTTGAGCCGTCTCGACAAGGTAGGGTTGTTAAAATTAAAACACTTTCTCGTAAAGAAGGTGATAAATTAAATGTTGGAGTTATAAAAAGTGTAAGTGTGGAAATAGCAGAATTAAGAAGAGTGATGGTAGGAGATAAATTATCAGGACGCCATGGAAATAAAGGTGTTATTTCAGTTATTGTTCCCGAAGAAAATATGCCTTATTTGGAGGATGGAACTCCTGTTGATGTTGTTTTAAATCCTTTGGGAATTGGCAGTCGAATGAATTTGGGTCAGGTCTTTGAAAATCATTTAGGGTTAGCAGCTCGAAAATTAGGATATAGAGCAGTTACGCCATCTTTAGATGGAGCTACTGAAGACGATATTAAGAAAGAACTTACTAAGGCTGGTTTGCCAGAAGATGGAAGGGTTACTTTATATAACGGTAAAACTGGCGAGCGTTTTGAAAAAAATATAGCCGTAGGAGTAATGTATATAATGAAATTAGAGCATATGGTAAAAGATAAAGTTCATATGAGAGCAATTGGTCCATATTCCTTGATTACTCAACAACCTTTGGGAGGACGAGCTCATTTTGGGGGACAGAGATTTGGAGAAATGGAAGTCTGGGCATTAGAAGGATATGGCGCTGCTTACGCTCTTCAAGAAATGATAACCATAAAATCTGATGATGTATTTGGTAGAGGATCGGCTTATGAAGCTATCATTACGGGTGAGAAAATTAAGAATCCGAATATTCCAGCTGCTTTCAATGTGATTCTGAAGGAATTACAATCATTGGCTTTATCGATAAATCTTATTGGAGTAAAAGCTAATGAAGAAGCAAAACGAGAGTAATTTATTTAGAAATTTTTAGGATAATTTAAATAATTTATGTTAAAAGACACAGAGAAAAAAATTAACGATTTTGAGGCGATTGGTTTAAAAATTGCTTCTCCAGAAGAGATTTTATCTTGGTCATATATAGAAAGCAATAAATTGCATGGCGAGATTACTAAAGCCGAAACAATAAATTATCGTACCCAAAAACCAGAAAAAGAAGGTCTCTTTTCTGAGCAGATTTTTGGACCAGTAAAAGATTATGAATGTTCTTGCGGAAAATATAAAGGAGCTCATTATAAAGGTATTGTTTGTGATCGTTGCGGAGTAGAGGTAACTCGTTCTTTTGTTCGTAGAGAAAGAATGGGCCATATTAAATTAGCTACTCCAGTAGTTCATATTTGGTTTTTACGAAGCATTCCCTCTAGGATTGCTTTGATGCTTAATGTACCAATGCTTGCTTTGGAAAGAGTTATTTATTACAACAGCTATATTGTCACTTCTGTAGATGAAGTCGCAAAAAAAAGAATCTTAGATGAAATAGGTACTGAATATCAATCAAAATTAAAAACATGGCCTAAAGATAAGAAGAAAGGATTAACTCAATCTCGTAATCAAGCACGATTAGGGTTAAATGTCATAAAACTAAAGGCTATTTTTTCTGAAATTGATTATTTAAATCTTTCAAAAAAATATGGGGAAGTTTTTACAGCAGAAACAGGAGGTGAACCAGTGAAAAAATTCTTAGAGCAGGTAGATCTTAAAAAATTAGTTAGTGAATTAGAAATAGAAGTTGAAAAAAAATCAACTACAAAATTAGCTAGTAAAAAAAATCTTAATCGATTGAAACTAGCAAAAGGATTTTTGCAATCCAAAACACGTCCAGAATGGATGTTTTTGACTATTCTTCCTGTTCTTCCTCCAGATTTGCGACCAATGGTTCAATTAGATGGCGGAAAATTTGCTACATCTGACTTGAATGATCTTTATCGTAGAGTTATTAATCGCAATAATCGTCTAAAAAAGTTATTAGAACTTAAAGCGCCTGAAGTTATTGTTAAAAATGAAAAAAGAATGCTGCAAGAAGCAGTGGATGCTTTAATTGATAATTCAATAAGAAAAGGCTCTGGTGCTACTCCTATGCACTCAGCTCAGCATCGTCCTTTACGTTCTCTAGCTGATATTTTACAAGGAAAACAAGGTCGTTTTCGTCAGAATCTTTTAGGAAAAAGAGTTGATTATTCAGGCCGTTCAGTAATTGTAATTGGTCCTAAATTAAAAATCCATGAATGTGGTTTGCCAAAGAAAATGGCTTTAGAATTATTTAAACCTTTTGTAGCTGGGGAGTTAATAAAAAGAGAAATTGTTTTCAATCCTAGGGCAGCAAATCGTTTGATTGAAGAAGGTTCTGATACTGTATGGGAAATTTTGGAGAATATAGTAAAAACTAAATATGTTCTTCTTAATAGAGCTCCTACGCTTCATCGTTTGAGTATTGAAGCTTTCCGTCCAAAATTAATTGAAGGACTAGCTATTCAAATTCCCGCAATGGTTTGTCCTCCTTTTAATGCTGATTTTGATGGAGATCAAATGGCAGTTCATGTTCCTTTATCTGAAGAAGCTCAGAGAGAATGTGAAAACAGGATGTCAGCCACATTGGGATTATTAAAACCGTCTGATGGAGAACCGGCAATGTTGCCTCGTCACGAAATGGTTGCTGGTATTTATTCGCTAACAATGGACATGGTAGAACAAAAGATTGAAAAAGGTAATTTAAAAGAAAAAATCTTTTCTAATTCAAATGATGCATTATTGGCTTATGAATACAAAAAAATTAAACTACAAGAAAGAATTAAAGTCCGTATTTTAAAAGAAAAAAATCAATTAATTAGTACTACGGTAGGAAGGATTCTTTTTAATAATGTTTTACCAGATAAGTTCCCGTTTATAAATAAAATGGTAACGAGTAAGGATATCAAGGGTATTACGAGAGATATAATTAATCTGTATAAAGATTTTCATAAGAGTGCTGAAATTTTAGATAATATAAAAGAATTAGGCTTTTATTATTCTACTTTATTAGGTTTGTCATGGGGACTTACTGATTTAAAAGTCCCTAAAGAGAAAAAAGAAATTTTAGCTGAAACATCTAAAAAAGTTGAAGAAATTACAACTCAATACAAGCAAGGACTTTTGACTTTAGATGAAAAGAGGGTTTTGACAGAAGAGCAATGGCGTTATGCGATTGATAAAATATCGAAATTAGTTTTAAAGGTTTTGAAACCTGATGATTCTGTACATATATTCTTTAATTCTGGAGCAAAAGGAAATTGGGCAGTAGCTTCGCAAATTATGGGGATAAAAGGACTTGTAGTTAGCCCGCTCGGTCGCTTAATTGAAATGCCTATCTTGTCTTCTCATCAAGAAGGTTTCAATGTTTTGGAATATTTTGCTGCTTCTCATGGTGGAAGAAAAGGATTGGCAGATACCGCCCTAAAGACTTCTTTCGCGGGTTATCTTACTAGAAGATTAGTTGATGTTGCTCAGGACGTTCTTGTTAGAGAAAAAGATTGTGGTACGAAAAAAGGTTTGATTGTTAATAGAAAAAATATAGAAAAAGAAAATAGAGATTTGTCACGAGTTATTTTTGGAAGAGTCTTGGGGGCTAATGCTGTTGATAAAAAAAGTAAAATTATTGCTAAAAAGGGTGAATTCATTGATGAAGAATTAGTTAAAAAAATAGTAAATTCATCAGTTGAAGAAATATTAATTCGTTCTCCAATTACTTGTGAAAGCATAAATGGTGTTTGCCAAAAATGTTATGGACTTGATTTGGCATGGAAAAAACCGATTGATTTAGGGGAAGCAGTTGGTGTTGTTGCCGCTCAATCTATAGGAGAACCAGGTACTCAGTTAACTTTAAGAACATTTCATACAGGAGGTGTTGCTAGAGCTGTTGATATTACGCAAGGTTTGCCTAGGGTAGAAGAAATTTTTGAAGCGAGAATACCAAAAGGTGAAGCACCTATTAGTGAGGTTGATGGAGAGATAATAGAAATAAAAAAGACAAAACACCAAGTATTTATTAGAGTAAAACCAAACGAGACAAAACCAAACGAGAAAAAATCTCGTATTATTGAATATGTTATTCCGGAAACAGTAACTTTATGGGTAAAAAATGGAGAAGAAATTAAAAAAGGAACCCAGCTTTGCGAAGGACATATTGATATTAAAAAACTTTTTAAGGTTTTAGGTAGAGACGCTTGTCAAAAATATATATTGCAAGAAATAAAGAAAGTATATGATATCGCCGGTGAGAATATTAGTGATAAACATTTCGAGATAATTATTAAGCAAATGTTTTCTAGGTTGAAAATTACATATAGCGGTGATAGTGAATTTATTTGTGGAGAAGTTATTTCTAAAAAATCTTTTCAAGAGGAAGTTAATAGATTAAAAAAACTAAAAAAGGAAGTGCCTAAAGGAAACGAGATTATCATGGGTATTAAAAATGTTGCTTTGAATTCTGATAGCTTGCTTTCAGCAGCATCTTTCCAAGAAACATCAAGAGTCTTAATTAAAGCAGCTGTTGAAGGAAAGAAAGATTACCTAGTAGGCCTCAAAGAAAATGTTATTATTGGTAGATTAATCCCTGCTGGGACAGGTTTTAAAGAGTAATATGAAAAAACATATTTTACCAAAACATATTGGTATTATGATAGACGGGAATCGTCGTTGGGCTGAGGAAAAGAAACTCCCCCCTTTTTTAGGGCATAAAAGAGGAATTGAAAGGGTGGTTGAAATCATTGATTATGCTGCTGAGAAAGGCATTAAGGCTTTGACTTTATATGGTTTTTCTACAGAAAATTGGAATAGGCAAAAAAAAGAAGTGGATTATTTAATGGATCTATTTGTTACTTTTGCTAAAAAATATGCTAATGATTTTAAGAAAAAAGGAATAAATTTTCGTCATATTGGGGGACTAGAAAAATTACCAAAAAATCTTCAGAAAGAAATAAAAGAAGCACAAAGATTGACTAAAAATAACAAGAAAATGGTTTTGAACATTGCTCTTAATTATGGTGGTAGGAATGAAATAGTAAGGGCAATACAAAAGATTGTACGAAAGGGGATATCTCCAGAAAAGATAAATGAAAAAGTTGTAATGAATTATTTGGATACAAAAGGATTACCTGACGTGGATTTTGTTATTAGAACTTCAGGGGAAATGCGTTTATCTAATTTTTTACCTTTTCAAAGTACTTACGCAGAATTATATTTTCCGAAAATCTATTGGCCTGATTTTACTAAAAAACAATTTGATTTAGCCATTAAAGAATTTCAAAAAAGACAACGTCGTTTTGGAAAATAGAAAAAGTTAATTTGTGTTTTATATATTTAGTGCCAAATGCACATAATATTTATATTGTATATTAGTTGAAGAAATTATTTTTCATTGTTATAATTAAGATATTCTTAAGTGATAGTTTCTATTTTTAATATTAATTCTTAAATATGTCTTTAGGAAGATTTACATCAAAAGCTCAAGCAGCCATAGAAAGAGCTCAAAATATGGCTATGGAAAGAAACCAGGGAGAGATGCGCGCTCTCCATCTTTTGTATGTCTTATTAGATGAAGAAGGTTCCGGATTAAGGGAAATTTTAGAGAAAGAATTGAAAATTAATATAAAAGATCTTTTAAAAGCAACGCTAGAGCAAATTATTAAATTACCTCGTGTTTTTTCTGTTGGTAAGGGATTTGGTCCAATGTATCTTTCTCAAGAAATATTACAAATTATAGAAGCTACTGCCAAAAAAACAATGGAAGAAAAAAATCAATTTATTTCCCCAGAATATTTGTTTTATGGAATACTTATTTCTAAGAATTCTGCACAGGATATATTAAGTAAATTTAATATTAAAAAGGAAGAATTTTTAGAAGCTCTTCATAGCTATGCAGGTGATGAAAAAATTACCGATGAATTTCAAGAAGTTGGATCTAGCGCGATAGAAAAATATACGCAAGACCTTAATCAGTTGGCAAAAG
>CAZNBO010000005.1:0-16940 GCA_964571515.1 uncultured Candidatus Saccharibacteria bacterium | reverse complement strand
CCTTTTTTCCTCTTCCTTACAGCAATATTTTTCTTTTTCTCTTCTTTATCTCCTACCACTAAAATGTAAGGAATCTTTTGAATTTCTGCTTCTCTTATTCTTTTTGATAATGTTTCGCTTCCAGCTGAAAGTTCAGTTCTTAAACCTTTTTCTTTAAGCGATTGAATAACTTTATTAGCATAATCAATATTTTCTTCTTTTACTGGAACAATTACTGCTTGAACCGGAGCCAACCATAATGGAAATGCTCCAGCATAATTTTCAATCAGTATACCCATAAATCTTTCAATGCTGCCTAAAATAGTTCTATGCAACATAACAGGTCTCTTTTTATCTCCGTTTTTATCAATGTAAAAAAGATCAAATTTTTCCGGCATAATGAAATCTAACTGAATAGTACCGCATTGCCAACTTCTACCCAAACAATCTTTTAAATGAAAATCAATTTTTGGTCCATAAAAAGCTCCGTCTCCTTCTTTAACAATATAATCTATCTTTTTTTCTTTTAAAGCCTCTCTCAAGCTATTTGTGGCATTCTCCCATATTTCATCAGAGCCCATAGAGTTTTCAGGCTTTGTACTAAGTTCTACATGATAAGAAAATCCAAATTTTTTATATATACGATCAGTTAAATCTATAACTCCTTTTATCTCTGTCTTAATCTGTTCTGGGGTCATAAATATATGAGCATCATCTTGAGTAAAACATCTTACTCTAAACAAACCAGCCAAAACCCCGGACAATTCATGCCTGTGGACTAATCCCAATTCCCCCATTTTAAGAGGTAAATCTCTATAACTATGTAAAGAATTTTGATAAATCAAAATACCTCCTGGGCAATTCATTGGCTTAATAGCATAATCTTCCTCATCAATCTTGGTAAAATACATATTTTCTTTGTAATGATCCCAATGACCTGACTTCACCCATAATGTCTTATTCAAAAGTATTGGAGTTTTAACCTCTGTATAATCAGCTTTAATATGTTCTTTTCTCCAATAATCCTCTAAAATATTGCGCAGAATCATGCCTTTACTATGAAAAAACGGAAAACCAACACCTTCTTCGTGAAAACTAAATAAATCCAATTCTTTTCCTAATTTCCGATGATCTCTTTTTTCCGCTTCTTCTAATAGATAAAAGTATTCTTTTAATTCTTTCTCTTTTACAAAAGCAACACCGACAATTCTTTGCAACATTTTATTAGTTTCCTTGCCACGCCAATAAGCACCAGAGACTTTATTAAGTTTAAAACTTAAAGGAAGCTCTTTGGTGTTTTCTATATGTGGTCCACGACACAAGTCTATAAATTCTCCTACTTGATAAATAGATACTGTTTTTGGAGATTTAATATCTTTCTTTTTATCTTTTTTGTTTTTAATCTTTAATATCTCGTTTTGATTTGTCGTCCCATATTTTTCTAAATCTTTCAAAAGTTCTACTTTATAAACCTGGTCTAACTTTTTAAAAATATCTTTTGCGTCTTTTAAGGAAACGCTTTTCTTTTTAAAAGGCAATCCCTGTTTAATAATTTTTTTCATCTCTTTTTCAATCTTTGGCAAATCTTCCAAAGACAAAGTTTGACCAACATCTATGTCGTAATAAAAACCATTTTCTATTGTTGGCCCAACACCAAATTTAGCCTTAGAAAATAAATTTTTTACAGCTAAAGCCAATACATGTGCCATAGAATGACGAATAATTTCTAATGAGTTTTCTTGTTTCATAATTATACCTATTTTAAAGTTGTTATATTATATGTTTTATATTAAAAACTTTCAAGTATTAGGCTTCCATTGGTTCAATTTCTTCTAATCTCTCTCCAATAATTTGATAGCTACCATTTCTTTTATCCATTTTGCCTTCCACCAATAATACTTTATCTTCGTGGAGAACATCTAAATTATTAGCTAATACTGTTGGGTACAAAACAACTTCGATTGACTTATCGTAATCAGCCAATTTGGTAAAAGCCATCGACTTCCCCCTCTTGGTCCTTACTTTTTGAATACGTGAAATAAAACCGCAAACCTTAATCTTTCTTCCAAGATAACGAGGATCTAACTGGCTAACTGTAAGAGCTATTTTACCTAAAACATTTTTATAGCTATCCAAAGGATGACCAGTAAGATAAATGCCTAAATACTCTCTTTCCCAATTTATTCTCTTCGTTTTATTGGGTGGATTAATTGAATTATTCCTTTTTAAATAATCGAGCACATCATCGGAGTCACTTTCCCCAAACAAACTTATTTGATTATCATTCTTGTGATTATTAAATCGATAAACCCAATCTACAATTTCTTCCAAATGATCAGCCATTAATTCTCTGTCTCCAAAACAATCTAATGCTCCAGCTTTAATAAGACTCTCTAAGGTCTTTTTGTTCAAGGCCTGATGAGATACTCTTTTCAAGAAATCAGTAAGATTTTCAAAAAGACCATTTTTTTGTCTTTCTTCCTGAATCATTATGGCAACTCCCTCACCTACATTTTTTATAGCAGCTAAACTAAAATAAATATTTTCGGTTTTTTTATCTGTACCAAATTCTGCAAAAGACTCATTAACAGAAGGAGGCATTACTTTAATTTTTAATCTCTGGCATTCAGCTATCTCAATAGCAATTCTATCTAAATTACCAAAATCTGAAGTCAAAAGAGCGGCCATAAAAGCATTTGGATAATGTGCTTTGAGCCAAGCTGTTTGATAAGTTATACGCGCATAAGAGGCAGCGTGACTTTTGTTAAACCCATAGCGCGCAAAAGGTTCTACCCAAGCCCAAATCTTTTTTGCCACTGACTCCTTAATCCCATTTTTTATCATCCCTTCTATTAATTTTTCTCTCTGAGCTTGTAATAATATTTTATTTTTTTTACCAACAGCTTTTCTAAGAACATCAGCTTCTCCCATAGAAAGACCTCCTAGATCATGAGCAATTTTCATAAGCTGCTCCTGATAAATACAAATTCCATAAGTCTTTCCTAAAATTGTTTCTAATTTGGGATGAAGATAAGTAATTTTTTCTTTTCCTCTTTTTCGATCAATAAATGATGGAATAAATTCCATTGGTCCAGGACGATACAAAGAAAGCATAGCGATAATATCTTCAAATTGTGTCGGTTTTAATTTCTGAAGATATCTTTGCATGCCTCCGCTATTATGAACTAGAAAACCATTAGCAACGAAATTATTTCCTGGAGACTTCATTAAAATATCATAAGTATTTTCCTTGCCGCTATATCTTATTTCCTTTACTCTGATAAAATCAAAACTTTGTTTAGCAGGTATACGTGGACATTCCCAATTGACTAAACTTTTATACTTCAGAGCGAACTCAGCAAATTTAGTGGTATCAATTAATACGAATTGATATTTCGGATATTGCTCTTGAAACAAATCCATTTTTTCCTTGTCTTTATCGTGAAGCCATCCTTTAATCTCATAAAAAGCATTCTGAGATTTCACATAAAAATCAGGAGTATAATGAACAATTTCTCCATCCGATTTTATTAACTCAAAAGTTTGAGGCTCATACGCATAACCCACATTACAATAATTTAATATTCTCGCAAAATCTGCTTCCCATGTGGAACGAACATAATGCCCTAAATCTTCCCTAAATCCTCCCTTGCGATGCGGGCAAGCTTTCCCAAACATTGGATTATTTTTTCCACTCATTCTTAAAGAAAGTGTCTTTTTAAGTTCTTTTGTCCGTTCTTCTCCGAATGTTTCTTCCCACTTTCTGCCTTGAAGAGCAACGGAGATTTTCTTTGCTGTCTTTTTCCATATTTCATTATTCTCTGTAGTCACTCCATAATTCCATGGTTTATTACCTTGCTGATAAAATTCCAGTTTTGCCGCACTAATTTTCTCTCTGGATTCCTTTTTGCTAGGATTACTATAGAATGTAGCCGAACATTTATAGCAAAAATCACTTTTTCCTTCTTTCTGCCCATTAATTTGTTTCCCACAACTTTTACATGTATTGAAAATTAAATGTTTTGCTTTATTCTTAATCAAAATTTTATCTCCCGATTTTATTTCTTTCAATTTCCTCCATCCTTTATCAGTCAAAAAACGATGTTCTTTTGTGCTTTTGACATACCAACCATTCTCCGCAATAAGAGTGTAAACATCTTGTTTGCCTTTTTTAACTACTTCTTTAATTTTATTAAGATGAGTTTTCCCTTCGCCTAAATAAACTGATATTAATCTTTTTTTATTCTGTTTCTCGTATAATTTTTTTATCGTAGTATTAGAAACAATAGTGTCACCTGATAAACATTCTACTTGAAACACACCAACTGTATTTCCCTCAGAAAGTAATTTGTAAACTTTTTTATCTTTAAAACCAACTTCGTCCAAATCTATTTCATCTCCATAAACCTTTTTAATAATCCTTAAAGCATTCTTTATAATAGTTAAATTAGCTAATCCCAAAATATCCACTTTAAGTAATCCTATTTTCTCTAAAGCGTACATATCATATTGAGTTATTACTTCTTTATCATTCCTGCTTGAATGTTGCAAAGGACTGTAATGAACTAAAGGTTCACGAGAAATAACTACTCCTGCGGCATGAGTAGAAGCATGACGAGCCACACCTTCTAATTGTTGTGCCATATCAATAACATCTTGAGCATCTGTATCGGTTTCATACAACCGCTTAAGCTCAGGAACTATATTTAAAGCTTTATTTATTGGTATATTCTGTGGGAGAAGCTTAGAAATTTGATCCCCTAAAGCATATGGACGCCCTAATGCTCTGGTAACATCACGAACAGCCATACGAGACTTCATTATCCCAAAAGTGATAATCTGGGCCACATGATTCTGTCCATATTTTTCAGTGATATAATTGATTAAATCCGCTCTTCTATTGTCGGCAATATCCAAATCTATATCTGGTGGCTGAATTCTCTCTGGATTTAGAAAACGCTCAAAATAAAGTCCATGTTCCAATGGATCAACAGAAGTAATCCCTAAAACATATGCGATTAAACTTCCAGCTGCAGATCCTCTTGTATTAGTTAATATATTTTCTTCTTTGGTAAAACGAATAAAATCCTGAATAATTAAAAAATAATCAGCAAAACCTGTTTCTTTAATAACCCCTAATTCATAATCAAATCTTTCTTTTGCTTCTTTATTCTTTAAAGAATAAATCTTTTTAAAATTTTGTAATGCTATCCTTTTTAAATACTTGTGACTATCTTCCTCTTTCGGCGTAGTAAAATGCGGTAAAATTGTTTCACCAAGATCTAATTCTAAATTACATCTATCAACTATCTTTTTAATATTTTCAAATAATTCAGGGTGTTGAGAAAAATCTTTTGCAATTTCTTCTGCTGATTTAAAATATAAATCCATTTTTTCCATACTAAAACGATCTTTGTTTCCAATATCAGTTCCTGTTTGAATTGCTAAAAGAACATCCTGGGCTTTTTTATCTTCTTTTTTAATATAATGAAGATCAGTTGTTATCACAGCAGGAATATTTAATTCTTTAGAAAGTTTTAACAATCCATCATTTATTTTTTTTTGATCTGGTAATTCTGGATGATGTTGTAATTCTAAATAAAAATTATCCTCTCCAAATATATTTTGGTATTCCTGAGCTAATTGTAATGCTTTTTTATAATCATTCACTAAAAGAGCTGATGGAATTTCACCTTTTGCGCATGCTGAAAGAGCAATTAACCCATCACTATGTTTTTTTAAAACTTCTTTATCGATACGAGGCTTATAATAAAAACCTTCCAGTTCTGCAATGGTAACTAGTTTTAATAAATTATAATAACCTGTTTTGTTTTTTGCTAAGAGAACAAGATGATAAAGTTTATTATCTATTCCTGGGGTTTTGTCAGCAAGAGAATTAGGGGCTAAATAAACTTCACAACCAATTATCGGTTTAATCCCCATTTTCTTGGCAAGAGAATAAAATTCTATTGCTCCGTACATCACTCCATGGTCAGTTAACGCTAATGCATCTAAACCCATCTCCTTTGCCTGCTTTAAAAGCTGCTCTGGACGAGCCAAGCCATCTAATAAAGAATAGTGGCTATGGACATGAAGATGAGTAAAATACATAATATATAAAGATAAATCAAGTAGTTAAAACTAACGGTATTTTATCACAAGAAATACAAAAGACAAAACATGAATTTACGAAAAGAAAAATATTATTGGAAAAAAGGTTACAAAATAATCGTCGGCTTAGACGAAGTTGGAAGAGGATGTGAAAAAATTGATGCTGAAGTACTAACTAACAATGGTTGGAAGTTTTATGCTGATATTGATCCAAAAGATAAAGTTCTATCTTATATGGATAATGGCTACATGAAATGGCAGAAGATAGAAAAAATTATAAAAAAAGATTTTGAAGGAAATCTTATAGAGCTAAAAAATAGAGCGGTAAATATAATTGTTACACCTAATCATTTCTTCACTATCATTAAAAGAGTATTTAAAAGAGATAAAAAAGATAATAATAAATTAAAAATCGTTGATTATAAAACGAGAAAAAAAAGAAAAATAGTAACTGACTTGCTCAATAATGATTTCATACCACGAGGAGGTAAATGGAAAGGAACTAATAAAAACTTTTTCAAATTACCTACGGTAGATAAAAATAAAGAAAAACTTATAGATATTAAATTGTGGGTTGCCTTTTTGGGAATATTTTTATCAGAAGGTTCTGTCTCTTATTATAAAAAAAATGGTTCGTATAAAATAACTATTTCTCAGAATAAAGATGTTTCTCAAGATAAATATAAAAAAATCTATCGTTTACTTAAAGATTTTCCTTTTCATTTTAATGGATTTAAAACAGGCTTTACTTGCTATCATAAACAATTATATACATACCTAAAACAATTTAAAAACTGTTATCATAAATTTATTCCTAAAAAAATCAAAGAATTATCCCCAGAGCTATTAAACATTTTTATAGATTGGATGATATTGGGCGACGGAACATCTTATACTGGAAAAAACAGAAAAGAAGTTCGTTTGTATTATACAGTATCTAAAAGATTACGAGATGACTTTGAAGAAATTTTATTAAAAGCAGGCTGGACATATCATACAACCATAAGAATGCCAAAAAGAAGACGCATAGGAAAAAGAATAATTAAAAAAGAAAACCAAGTTCCTTGTTTTGAAATTCGTTTACGTAGAAATAATAAAATTCAAGTCAAGTCTCTGCACAAAAGAAATGTACCTTATAAAGGACATGTTTTTTGCTTACAACTTTCTAATTATCATAATTTTTATGTAAGACGGAACGGTACTGGATATTTCACAGGAAACAGCCTCTCAGGCCCAGTAACAAGTGCCGCGGTAATTGTAAATTCAAAATTAAAAATTAAAAATAAGAATTTCAAAGAAATTTTAAAGAACACAAGAGATTCTAAAAAATTATCAGAAAAACAAAGAGAAAAGATTTTCAAATTAACTCAGAAGTGTCCAAATATAAAATTTACTATCTCATCTGTTGGTCCACAAATAATTGATAAAATAAATATATCAAGGGCTACTAAAAAAGCAATGAAAAATTGCCTAAATAAAATACTGCCTAAATATAATCTAAAAAATATTTTAATTTTAATTGATGGTAACAGAATTATAGACAAGAATCTGAAAATTTCACAAAAAGCTATTGTAAAAGGAGATGATAAAATTTTTTCAATTGCGCTAGCTTCTATCATCGCAAAAGTAACTCGAGATAGAAAGATGAAAAAATTATCTTTACTATATCCTGAATATTGTTTTCATCAACACAAAGGATACGGGACAAAGCTACATAAAAAATTAATAAAAAAATATGGACCTTGTAAAATCCATAGAAAAAGTTATCGCCCAATTAAAAAATGAATAAATTATTAATTATTCTTGGTCCTACTGCCTCAGGTAAATCTGACCTGGCTATTAAAATAGCTAAACTTTTTGATGGTGAAATTGTTTCAGCAGATTCGCGCCAAGTATACAAAGAAATGAATATCGGAACAGCCAAACCACTTAAAGACAAAATTCCATACTATTTATTAAACATAATAGAACCTAACAAACATTTTTCGGCAGCTGAATATAAAACATTCGCCTACAAAGCCATAAAAGATATACAAGATAGAAACAAATTACCTATTCTATGCGGCGGTACTGGTCTTTATATTTCTTCAGTTATTGAAAATTGGCAATTTCCAAAAACTCCCCCTCAAGAAGAATTAAGAAAAGAATTAGAAAAAAAATCGATCAAACAACTTTTTGAAATTTATCAAGAATTAGATACCGAAGGATCGCAATCTATTGATAAAAAGAATAAAAGAAGGTTAATCCGTGCAATTGAGGTCTGCAAAGCCAACAACAAGCCTTTCTGGCAACAAAGAAAAATAGGTAATCCTCTTTTTGATACTTTAATAGTTGGTATAAAACTGCCAAAAGAAGAATTAAAAGAAAGAATTACAAAAAGAATTAAAAAAATGATAAAAATGGGTCTGGAAACTGAAGTAAAAACATTATTAAAAAAATATGGATGGATCCCTTCTCTCCAAGCTATTGGGTACCAAGAATGGAAAGAATATTTTAATAACAAGATCAATAAAAAAGAAGTCCAAAATTTAATTGAACTTCATACTGTCCAGTATAGCAAACGTCAAATGACATGGTTTAAAAAAATGAAAAATGTACGATGGATTGAAAAACCAGAACAAGCAATACAATTAACTAAGTTTTTTCTTAAATAATTTTTCTAATAATTTTGGATCAGCTGCTCCACGTGTTTTTGCCATTGCTTGACCTATTAAAAACTGGAGTACATTTTCTTTACCTTTTTTATAATCCTCAGCTATTTTAGGATTATTTTTTATTATTTCGGAAACAATAGGATCCAATTGACTATCATCACTAATCTTCTCTAATCCTTTTGATTTTATTATTTCTTCTGGATCTCCTCCTTCTTTTACCATTTCTGCCAAAACATCTTTACCAGCACGAGAAGATATTTTGTCATTAAATAAAAGAAAAATTAATTTAGAAAAACTTTGTGGCGTTATCTTAAGTTGTTCCCATATGATTGATCCTGATTCCATTAATCCTTTTAAATCACTTGCTAAATAATTAAAGGTTAAATTAATAATTTTTTCTTTATTTTTTGTATCAATATCATTAAATTTTTTAATTACTTCTTCAAAAAAATCCATTAATTTTTCATCTTGAATTAATAAATTAGCATTTTCTGAAGAAGAACATAATTCTACCACTCTTTCTTTCTTCTTCCATGGCAACTCGGGTGTTTGTTTTTCTATCTCTTCCAAATTAAACAATCCATCTGATTCCTCTTTTGAATGAATATGTAGGCGAGGTAAATCAGGTTCCGGAAAATAACGATAATCCTGAGCTTCTTCTTTCAAGCGCTGGGAATAAGTAATTTCTTTTCCTGCGTCCCATCCACGTGTTTCCTGAATTACTTTTTCTCCTTTTTCTAAAACTTCCGTTTGTCTTTGAATTTCAAAATCAATTGATTTTTCCACTGCTCGAAAAGAATTCAGATTTTTAATTTCTACTTTTGTCCCTAACTTTTTATCTTTAGATAATGATATGTTAACTTCACAACGCATCTGACCTCTCTCCATGTTTGCTTCTGAAACTCCTAATGTTCTTAAAAGTAATTGAAGTCCTTGAGCAAACAATCTTGCCTCTTTTCCACTATGCATAACTGGTTCTGTCACCAACTCCATTAAAGGAACTCCCGCCCGATTAAAATCAATTAAAGTTGATTCTCCGTCTGCGGAATGAATTAATTTACCAGTATCTTCTTCTAAATGAACACGAGTAATTTTAATTTTCTCTTTAGTTTCTTCTAAATCATTGCTTAAAAATAAAGATAATTCTCCCCCTTTGCATAGAGGCATATCGTATTGAGATATTTGATAACCTTTTGGTAAATCAGGATAAAAATAATTTTTTCTATCAAATTTAGAATATTCGGGAATTTCTGAATTTAGAGCTAAACCAACTGTTACAACCTGTCCTAATGCTTTTTTGTTTATGACAGGAAGTGTTCCTGGATGAGCTAAGCAAATTGGACAAATATTTGTATTGGCAATTTTTTCTTCTGGATTATTCAAGCAATCACAGAACATTTTTGTTTTGGTTTTTAATTCCGCATGTATTTCTAGCCCAATAGTTGGTTTAAAATCCATAAATCTTAATTATTTAAGTTATTTTAAGTATACATCAAAAAAAATGTCCCGCCAATAAAAAAGCTCTGAAATAATTCAGAGCTTTTCATTTATCTCTTAATATTTACCCTTTTATTTCTATGCCCATGCTCCTTGCTGTTCCTTCCACCATTTTCATAGCTGCTTCTATGTCTGTTGTGTTTAAATCAGACATTTTTCTTTCAACAATTTCTTCAACTTGTTTTTTTGTAATCTTTCCGACTTTTTCTTTTAAAGGATTTCCAGCTCCTTTTTTTATTCCTGCTGCTTTACGTAATAAATCAGATACTGGTGGCTGTTTAAATTTTAAATCAAAACTCCTGTCCTGATAAACTGTAATTTCTACAGGGATAATATCTCCTGCCTGTTCTTTTGTTTTTTCATTAAATCGTGTACAAAACTCTTGAATATTTAAGCCATGTTGACCTAACGCAGGGCCAACAGGAGGAGCAGGATTAGCCTGCCCAGCAGGAATTTGTAAAATTAAGGTTGTTTTTATTGCTTTTGCCATATTTAAAATTTTTAATCTTTTTTAACTTGAAGAAAATCTAAGTCTACTGGTGTATCTCTTCCAAACAAAGATACTGATATCTTAACTCTCCCTTTTTCATGATCTATCTCATCAACTTTCCCTTGTTTATCTTTAAAAGGTCCGTCAATAATAGTAACTAAATCTCCTTCTGTGAAATCTATCTTGTATTTTGGTTCTTCTTTTCCTGTCTTCTTTAAAATTTCTTCTATTTCTTCGTCTTGAACAGGACGAGGAGTTGTCCCTGCCCCAATAAAACCTGTTACCATTGGAGTATTTCTCACAACATACCAAGAATCATCGGTAACAATCATTTCAACGAAAACATAACCTGGATATATCTTTTCTTCTACGATAGCTCGTTTACCATGCTTTATCTTTACTTTTTTTTCTTTAGGCACTAAAACATTAAAAATCTTGTCCTGCATTTCCAAAGATTCAACTCTTTGTCTCAAGCTTCGAGCCACAGCATCTTCATATCCAGAATAAGTATGAATTACATACCAATTCCTTCCTAAATTTATTTGCTGTTTTGGCATAAATTAATAATTCTTACTTTATGATAACACTCATTGCTCTAAGTAATCCAAAATCAATAAGTCCAAGGATGATGGCAACAGCAAAAGAAAGCCCCAGAACACCTAAAGTATAATGAATTGTTTCCTTACGAGTAGGCCAATTTACCTTCTTTAACTCTTGAATAGCTCCTTTAAAATATCTCTTTATATTTTTCATTTTTTTCTTTTTAAAAATGCCCTGAAGGGCACAATATTAGTTTAACAAATAAACCCTCCTATTGTCAATCACAAGCCTAAATCACCTGCAATTGATTTCATTCCTTGTAAAACTAAATCAACAAATTGCTTTAAAGGAAGATCTAAAAGAGGTTCACACTGTTGAATAATTTCTCTATTAGCGCCTTTAGCAAATCCTTTTTCCTTAAAACGATTTAAAATATTATCAGTTGTTACATCTCCTATTTTTTTGGAAGGCAATACTAATGTAGCAGCAACAATTAAACCAGTTAAAGGGTCTGTACAAAATAAAGCTTTAGCCATCTTTGTTTTAGGATCAATACCATGTATTGCATTATGGGTTTTTACTGCTTCTACAATTTCTTCATCCATACCTTGTTCTTTCAAATAGTCTGATCCTATTAAAGAATGCTTCTCTGGATTATCTTTTGTCTCTTCATAATCAATATCATGAAGCAATCCAGCCAAACCCCATTTTTCCTCATCTTCTTTGAAATATTTAGCTAATTCCCTCATAGCGGCTTCACAAGATAAACAATGTTTAATCAAATTAGGTGTTTTAACTTTATTCTTTAACATTAACAATGCTTCCTCTTTATTCATAATAAAATTTATCTATTAAATTTTTTTTAATTTTTATTGTCTCCTCTTCATTTTTTAATTCTACGCTTTCCTCGCATTCTTCTACCAACTCAAATTCTGATTTAGGAACATTACATTCAGGACAAATCCACCCTTCGTCTAAATCCATAAAACTAATTTCTTCTATTCTATCGTCATAAATATATCCACAATTGAAACAACGATACTCCATGTTATAAAAATTAATTCTTAGAATTATTATAAGATAGAAAAAGATAATGTCAATACGCCTTGACAAAATTAATATTCGGTGTAAAATAATATATGCCCAGGTGAACTTCACTCAAAATATGAAGACTAAATAAAAATTAGCCTGCTGACAACGAGTTTATAATTGATTCACCTTGGGATTGGAACATTTACAAAATAAATAAAAGGAGATGAAAAAATAAAATGGAAGGATAAAAGATGTAAATGGTGAAGAAAATGAAGAAAATATTGATGCGAACATTTGAAAATGGCAATGGAAAAAATCGAAAAAATGTAAGAATAAGAATGAAAATTATTCGTATAATTAGTCTCGCCAGAAAGGAAAGAAATAAAAAAAAAATAAAAAAGATTAGAAAAGGAGAAAGAAATGAGTTTAATAAAAAAATGTGTCCATTCTACAAATAAAAATCATTGCAACGCAATGATAAACCAAAAAACAGGTTTAGCTGAATTATGCGCCTTTGAGGAGTATAAAAAATTACAAAAAAATTTAGAAAACATAGAAAAAACAGAAGCCATAAAAATTATTCAAGCTAACCTTATGACTTTCGGCGTAATAAAGAACGAATGCCTAAGAAGAATAAGAAAAACATCATTTCATAAAACAAAAAAAGACGAAATAAGCAATGTGGAAGAACAAGCTAACAGAATAATAGAAGAACTTAATTCAAACATTAATTCTTTACTGGTATCAGGTTACTTAAAAAAGCCACAGAATAAGAAAATCCTCGCAATTAAAATTTAAAATTTCTCCTTATAATTATAAAAAAACAGGGGACCATCAGCGGTCCCCTTTCTATTTATTATTTATTTAATTTCTAAAAGCTCAACTTCGAATATAAGCACAGCATTAGGAGGAATTGCACCAGGAATTCCATTTTCTCCATAAGCGAGATTTGAAGGAATTATTAATTTTCGTTTTTCTCCTACTTTCATTCCTAAAACTCCCAAATCCCATCCTTTTATAACCTGACTAGCTCCAAGATTAAAATCAAAAGGAACTCCTCTGTCTATACTTGAATCAAACTTTGTTCCATCTTCAAGCGTTCCTATATAATGGACAAACACATTATCACCATTTTTAGCCGCTACCCCTTCTCCTTCATTTAATGTTTCTATTTTTAATTCATTGTCTTCTGTTTTAATTTGTTCATTATTATCTGAAATTGGTTCCATAATTTTATTTGTTTTATAATTTTTACTCCAATTAATTAAAACTACAAGAAGAGCAAGAGTTAAGAGAACAATTAATATTTTTTTCATAATAAATTTTATTTATTTTTTCTACTATATCATTAATTAATCTTTTTTCAAAGTTTCTTTGTATTTTTGTTTGATTATATCACGTAATATTTTCTCAACGTGTTTTATGCTTTTATCATCAATCACAGAAATTGGTATTGCCTCCTTACCTATTTTTTTTAACTTATTGAGTTTTTTCTCTATTTCATTTTTATCTAATAAATCAGCTTTACTCAAAAAAACATATTCGGTCTTATCCAAAAGTTTTTTATTATAAGTACCTAATTCTTTTCTAATGATTTTATAGTCTTTCACTGAATCAGATGATTCTGAGGAAATAAAATGAAAAAGTGTTTTTGTTCTATCTATATGACGTAAAAATTTAATACCAAGCCCTTTATTATCAGAAGCTCCTTCAATTAATCCAGGAATATCAGCTAAAACTAATTCATAATAAACACCTAAATTTGGATTAAGTGTTGTAAAGGGATAATTAGCCACCTTACTTTCAGCATTAGTTATTTCGTTTAATAAGCTCGATTTACCAACATTTGGTAAACCAACAAATCCAACATCAGCAATTAATTTAAGTTCAAGCCTTAATTCGAATTCCTGCCCAGATAAACCTTCCTGAAATTGAGTTGGGCTTGTATTAGTTGATGAACGAAATTTAAAATTACCTTTACCACCTCTGCCGCCTTTAACAATTAATAAACACTGTCCAATAGTAATAATCTCAAAATCCTCGCCAGTTGATAAATTATGAATTAATGTACCAATTGGTACTTTTAGAATAATATCTTTACCATCCTCTCCGTCACGAAATTGAGGTCTTCCATCATACCCATTTTCAGCTACCAATTCTTTTTTACCTCGAAACTGAGAAAGCGCACTAATATCCGATACTCCTTCTAAATAAATACTGCCTCCTTTACCGCCATTTCCACCAGTAGGCCCAAGACTCATCATCACTTTATTAAAAGCTACTGCGCCACGACCACCATGTCCAGCTTTCACCCCAATTTTTATATCATCTATTAACATATTAATTTCTATTCTATCAAAAAATCGCCTCTTTGGCGATTTTAAACTTATAACAACAACCTACTCTCTTGTTAGCTTTATATGACACTTAGGACATTCTAAATCTGAACAAGGAACCCCACTTTGATGAGAAATTTTATAACCACATTTAGAGCAAACACAATAACCACTAGGTCCTTTACCAGCTGCTTCTTCTACCTCATCTTTAAACCTACCTCGTCTTTGCCATCCAAAACCTTTACCAAAAACGGGTTTATAGAATCTAGTTTCCATTTCATGGCTTTTAATTTGGATAACAACGTACTGTAAACTTTCGATTTCATTTATTAATTTTTCTCTTAAATTATTAGATATTTTCGTCGCTTCTTCTACACTTAAATCACTTGATAGTTTTATATCTAAATTAGCAGTAATGGCAGAGCCTTTTTTTTGTGTTTTCAAAGAAGACATTTCAATATTTTGTGCTTTGGAAATTGATTTTATTTTTTCTTCTATTTCTTCACCTGCCGAAACATCAAGAAGAGAATCAACTGCCTCTCTACCTAACGAAAATGATTCTTTAACAATATAAATACCAATCAACAAAGCTAAGAATGAGTCAGCATAAATCCAGTATTTAGTTAAAAACAATCCTATAAAAACTACTAATGAAGCATAAACATCAACTCTGGAATGAACTCCATCCGAAAGCAAACTAATTGAATTTTCTTTTTTGCCAAAATGAATCTTAAGACGCGCCATTATTTCATTAACAACTGCTGAGAAAATCATTACTCCAAAAGCTAAAACTGGAATTTTTATTAAAGAAGGGTCTAAAAATTTCTGATATGCTTCATAAATAATCCATGCGCCTGTTCCAAATAAAATGAAAGTTATGAGCAATCCTGAAAAAACCTCAAATTTATAATGTCCGTAAGGATGTTTTTTATCGCTAGGTTTTTTTGAAATTTTAATACCAATAAAACTAATAGCCGAAGAGAAAACATCCATAAAAGAATGGATACCTTCAGCTAAAACAGCGGAGGAATTTGCTATTATCCCAACAATAATCTTACCGCCAGCGAGAATAATATTTGCAAATATTGCAATAATTGCGACTTTTTCTTTCATATATTTTTATTATACCAAAAAATTACCTTTTTGGCGATTTTAATATCTTCCAATTTTTTAATAAAAACTATAAAACAATCTTTCGTAAAACATTTGCTTCAATCCTACAATCTTCTAATGCATCATGTAAGTTCCTTGGCTTTGCTCCAAATTCTTTAAAAATTGCTTCTGATCGCATACTACCGGTATATTCTTTTCTAAGTAAGTAAATATATGCAACAGGCCAAATATCAAAAATATGGTAGTCGTATAGTTTAAAATCTAATCCAGCAGTCTCAATTATTTTTTTAAAATTTTTAATATCTGAATTTGCAACCCATGATCCAATAGTTACATCTGTACCAAATTTTTCAAAAATCTTCTGTCCTACCTCTGCCTGATTTGGAACATTTTTTAAAGTTCCCTGAGAAATACCAGAAGTTACTTTAACCTTTTTATGAAGATCAGCCCAAATGTAAGAGCTAAAACTATCTTTTTCTTCAAGCGTTTCTTTATCCAAAAGCACAGCTCCAATTTGAACAGGTTCTTCCAATCCTTCAAAATCAATTATTAAAATGTCTTTTTTAAATTCCATTGGCTTTTTTATATCTTTCTAAACCCATTAATATTGCAAACGATTTGTGCTGGAGCTATGGAGCGATATTGGAACCTTTTTAATAACAAAATAGCTAATTATTTTACTAAAATCTTCCTAAGTTGCTCTATTTCATTGCGAGAATATTTGATAATTTGTTCTGAAATGCTCCATTTTCCTCCATAGATACTCGTAAGTACTAATAGGGCATCATTAATTGTTTTTGTTTTTTTAATAAGTATTGATTTCTTGTTTTTGAAGAATTGCCATACCGTAGGATCTAATATGTAAACTTCTTTATCGTGAATCAAGAGTATATCGTGAAACCGTTTTCCAATTTTCCCTTTGGCAATATACATATCTGTTTTAGGCAATCTTTTTAGAAACCATTGAGACAATAGCCTGGAAACTTCACTGCAAGTATCATCACAAAGCTTAGCCAAAGAGATTTGCCCATTATGGCCTATCAAATGGAATACGTACTTTTTCCCTTCATTAATTAATTCTTTTCTCATTATTTTAATTCTATCAAAAAATCGCCTTCTTGGCGATTCTCGTTTGTTGCGGGACTAGGATTCGGACCTAGATCGGCTGGATCAAAACCAGCTGTCCTA
>CAZNBO010000004.1:0-18460 GCA_964571515.1 uncultured Candidatus Saccharibacteria bacterium | reverse complement strand
CATAATTTTATTTATTTTATTATTTTTTTAAAAAGTTTTGTAAGTTCAATTTTATTTGTACTTGCTGCACCAATCAAAACCCCATTAATTTCTTTAAAAGACAAAAAAGAAAAAATGTTTTGAGAATTTACTGAGCCACCATAAAGAATGTGCAAATTTTCTGCTATTTCTTCTGAAAAGCGTCTAGCAATCCAAAAACGAATAAGACTAATCGTCTTTTCAATTTCTTCTGGATCTTCTATCTTCTTTGGTTCATCATGGCTAATAGCCCAAATTGGCTCATAAGCAATAACTAAATCTGATGAATTTTTAAGAATAACCCCTCTTAAAGCATAATTTAATTGTTCGAATAGAATCTTTTTGATTGGAAAGGATAAAGAAGAATCCCCTTCTTTTCTATCTTTTTCTCCAACACAAAGAATTGGAATTAAACCACTACTTAAACAAGCCTTTATTTTATAATTAATTATTTCATTAGTTTCATTAAAATATTCTCGTCTCTCAGAATGCCCAATAATAACATATTTTACCCCAAATGATTTCAACATTTTAGGTGAAATCTCTCCTGTCGCAGAATTACGATTAAACCAAAACACATCTTGAGCTCCTAAAAAACATTCTTTTTGAAAAGTATTTGACGCTTCTGCTAAATAAACATAAGGTGGCACTATAATTACTTTACTTGATTTAGCTTTTTGTAAAAACTTTTTAAAAATAAGAAAAATCTCTTTTGCACCTTTAAGAGACCCAGGAGCCATTTTAAAATTAAAAACAATAAATTTATTCATAATTAAGAAAGTATATTTACACCTAAAAGAGTTAAAGTAGTAACTAAAATTCCAGCCAAAAATGCTCCTAGGCTAATAAGCCAAAAAGCATCCTTATGCTTAATCCCAAATAAAAATGCTGCTATTGAACCAGTCCAAACACCTGTAAAAGGCAAAGGAATCGCGACAAATGCAACTAACGCCCATTTTCCCCATTTATCAAAACTATTTTTTGTTCTTTTTCTAGTTTTTTCAAAAAGACAATTAAAAAAACGATTAAAAAAATTAAATTTTTTACTTAAATAATCAGATATTTTATCTAAAAACCAAATTATAGGAATTATTGGTAAAATGTTTCCGATTAAACTTAAGAACAATGCTTTGGACCAAGAAAAAGAAAAAACCCCCACAGCCATAGGAATCGCTCCTCTCAATTCAATTATTGGAGAACTAGCAATAATAATAGTCCAAAGTTCATTCATCTTTTAATTATAACAAAACTTGAACAAATTAAAAACCCTCATGCTTATTTATTATAAGCATGAGGGCAATTTTGATACTAAGTTTCTTCTTCTACTGTTTTATCTATTGTTTCTTTTTCTCTATCTATCAAAATCCATAAAATTAAAAAAATTCCTAAAAGGCAAACCCCAGCAGCAATTATAACTTCATTTCCTTCCACCATAGTCCATAAAAACCCGATTAACTCTCCGTAAAGAAGCTCTATCTCTTTTCCAGTTTTGATTAAAAAAGGATAGGACAAATACATTATAACTGCTATTGAGCAAGATTTCTCAAATATTCTTTTAACCTTATTCACTAAATTTCACCTCCTTAAATAAAAATCTTATTTCAACGACTTTTTTATCACCATTACATACTATAGAAGAAACTTTATTAGAAGATTTTTCGCATTTTTCTATAGTAATTTTATTATAAGGAATTTCCGCCTTAAAAATGAATTTCCTTCCATTTTCCATTTCCATTTTTCTAACTCCTTTCTTTTTATATTTATATATTTTTTTTCAAAGAACAAAAAATGTCCTTTTTAAGACATCTGTATATTTATTATTATTATGGTACCACATTAAAGCGAGGAAGTCAACGCTCTGTAATCACTATGGGACCTTTTTTAGTAATAGCAATTGTATGCTCAAAATGACATGACACTTTTCCATTAGCAGTAACAAAACTTCCATCTTCTTCTTCTTTTACTGCTCCACTATCGAAAGTTACCATTGGCTCTATTGCTATAACCATTCTTTCTTCAAGTTTTAATCCTTGATGGGGGATACCATAATTACAAACGACAGGATCTTCATGAGGATAATAACCAACTCCATGACCAACTAAATCCCTCACAACAACAAATCCATTTTCTTCTACATATTTTTCAATAGCATATCCTACATCCCCTAAAGTATTACCTACTTTTGATGCTTTTATTGCCTGATTTAAGGACTCTCTAGTGACTTTTATTAATTTTTCATATATTGGTTTTATTTGACCAACGCTAACTGTCATTGCTGTATCAGTAAATAATCCTTTATATTTCATTCCTAAATCCAATGAAATAACATCACCTTCTTTTAATCTCTCTTCTTTTGAAGGAAGTCCGTGAACTACTACCTCATTTATTGAAGTACATAGACTTGACGGAAATGGCTTGTCGGCAAAGCTCGGCTGATAATTTAAAAACGCGGGTTTGCCCCCACATTCACAAATAAGGTCAAAAGCTAACTTATCTAAATCAGCAGTAGACACACCCGGCTGAGCAGCTTGACCCACCTTTTTTAAAATCGATCCCAATTTTTTCCCACCTTCTTGTAAAATATCAATATCTTGAGCAGTTTTAAAATATATCATGATAATTTTTTAAGAATTATTTTATTAATTTCTTTAACAGATCCTTCTCCATTAACTTCAACTACAATTTTTTTCTTACGAAAATAATTAATTACAGGTAAAATCTTTTTTTGGAAGAATAACATTCTACTTTTAATAGCTTTTGGATAATCATCTTTACGACGAATTAATTTACCTCCGCAACTAGAACATTTTTTTAAATTAGGAGTAAAATTTAAAGAAAATTCTTTTCCGCATTTAGAACAAATCCTCCTTGTTAATAATCTTCGTGTTACTTCTTTCGCTGATGTTTGTAAATAAACTACTTTAAAATTCTCACGTCCAAGCCAAGAAAAAACTTCTTCTAATGTCTTCGCTTCTTCTAATTGACGAGGACTTCCTTCCATAATTATTCCTTTTTTAGAAGGGATTTTTAATAATTGATCCAGCCAACAATAAATTACTAACCAAATTGGAACTAATTTCCCGTGGGAAATAGTTTTTAAAACTGTTTTCCCGAATTTATCACTTCTTTTTGTTAATTTTCTTAAGATATCACCTGTGTCTATATTTGCTAAAGAAAACTTTTTCATTAATAATTCTGCCTGTGTGCCTTTCCCAGAACCAGAGCGCCCTAAAAAAATTATATTACGAGATTTCATATTCACGCATTATTAGTTGAGCTTCTATTGTGTCCATAGTTTCTATGGCTACACTTACCATAATTAAGATTGAAGTTCCTCCAATAGCAAACGTAGTAATACCTGTAAATTGTTGCATGATTATTGGTAGAACGGCTATCATTCCTAAGAACATAGCCCCAAAAAGAGTTACCTTGTGACTAGTGTTAACAAGATATTGTGAGGTTGTTTTGCCGGGCCTATAACCGGGAACAAATCCACCTCTTTTTTGTAAATTCTCGGCAATAGTTTCAGGATTAAAAGTAATAGTTGTATAAAAGAAAGTAAACAAAACAACTAAACCAAAATAACTAAGAAGATAAATAATTGATTGTTGATTAAATCCTTGCAGAAAGAGAGCCATTTTAAGCATAAATGGGCTTTGTGAACTTGCTAAAAACTGACTAATCATTTGAGGAAACATTAAGATAGAAAGAGCAAAAATGATAGGAATTACGCCGGCTTGATTTATTTTCATTGGTAAATATGTAGAAGCGCCTCCATAAATTTTTGTTCCACGTACCTGTTTAGCATAACTTACAGGGATTCTCCTTTCGCCCCTGGAAATAAAAACTACTCCTACGATCATTAAAAGCGCTATGGCAAAGAAAGCTATCATATTAGGAATCCTTGTAGGATCTGTACTTATTACTGTCTGCATAATCTGACGCGGAAAACTTATTACGATACCTGTAAAAATTATCAAAGAGACTCCATTACCCAATTTCTGTTCTGTTATCAATTCGCCAATCCACATCAAAAAGACTGAAGCTGTAGTAACAATAACAATATCTCTCACTAAATCTATAGGATTAGCAAAAACAATTACACCTTGCCTACTTAATAAATTCAAAAAACCAAATCCCTGCAAAACAGCCAAAGGAATTGTTAGTAAACGAGAATATTGCATAAATTTTGCCCTTTCCTTATCAGTTCCTTCACTAAGCATTTCCTTTAAGGCAGGAAAAACCATTGTAAGAAGCTGCATTATAATAGAAGCTGTAATGAAAGGACCAACACCAAGTAAAGCAATTGAAATATTTCTAAAAGCTCCACCTGTAAAAACATTAAAAAGTCCAAATATCTGATTAGAATTAAGGAAAACTTGCAATTGCTCCCTATCAACGTTTGGCAAAGGAATAGTAGCCATTATTCGAAAAACTACTAAAAGCGATAGTATTATAAATACTTTTTTTCTTAAATCCGGTGTTTTTAATAAAGCTAAAAGACTTTTAAACATATGATTTTATTTTATTTTTAGATCCACTTTCCCTCCAGCTTTTTCAATTGCTTCTTTTACCTTTTCAGAAACTGGACAATTTTTAATAATATATTTTTTAGATAGAGCTATTGGACCTAAAATTTTAATTGAACGAAACTTCTTCCTTTTACTGTTTATTAAATTTGTCTTTTTTATTTTTTTCAAAGTGATAATCGCTCCATCAGGAAAAATCTTTGCTATATCCTTTAATTGTATTGCTAAAGATTTCTCTTTTAAACTATTAAAAGATACTCCCCTTCTTTTAGGAAATTTTAATATCATCTCTCTTACCTGAGATTTTATCTTTGACCCAGCTCGTGATCTCTGTCCCTTAATTCCTCTGCCTGAGTAAGTACCTCTTTTACCACCTCTACCAACTTTTCTTTTTTTAGATGATTTATTACTTGATCTTAACTGATGAATTTGCATAATTCTTTATTTCTTATTCTTTACTTCTTGTTTTTCTTCTACTGCTTGTTTAGCATTATTATTAAAAGAATCCTTTAGTTTAGAAAGAGCAATAATAGTTACTCTAGCATTATTAATAGCATTACTACTAGAACTTAAAATCTTAGCATTAACATTTGGAACATTTGCTAATTTTAATACAGTTCGTACTGCTCCACCAGCTCTTATCCCTTTTCCTTTCTTAGCTGGTTTTATAATCACCCTTGATGCTTTATATTTTGCTTTTACTTCATGTGGAATAGTTCCATTAACAACCGGAACCGTAATAAGAACTTTTTTTGCTTTATTACTTGCCTTTTGAATTGCTTGAGCCACATCTTTGCCTTTACATATTCCAACACCAACTTCATGCTTATCTTTAGACCTACTACCAATCACTATTGTAACCCTGAAGCTTAAACGTTTTCCTCCCGCCACCACTCGTGTCACACGAGCAATATCCAAAAGACTCTCTTCATATTCACTTCTATTTATTTTCGGTCTTCTATTAAAAGCCATAATTATACAAAATTAAAACTGTAAACCTTGTTTTCTAGCTTCGTCAGCTAAAGTTTTTACACGACCATGATATTTAAACCCACCTCTATCAAATAGAACTACATCTATTTTTTTATCTTTTGCTTTCTTAGCTATTAATTCTCCAACTTTTTGTGCTAAATCGATTTTCTTGTCTTTTTTTGAATCTTTAATTTCTAAATCAGAAGCTGAAACAAGAGTAAATCCCTTTTCGTCATTAATAACCTGGGCATAAATATGCTTATTAGATTTAAATACACAAAGACGAGGCCTTTCTTCAGTTCCATGAATTTTTGCCCTTATCTTCTTATGCCTTCTTTCTTTTTGCTCTTTTTTACTTTTTTTATTCATTTATTCTTTTAATTTATTTAAGCAGTACTTGCTACCTTCTTACCAGCTTTTCTTAATACTTTTTCACCAACATAACGAACACCTTTTCCTTTATAAGGTTCAACAGGTCTTTTGAATTTTATTAAAGCAGCAAATTGACCAACTTTTTCTTTTGAAATCCCGCTAATAGTGATTATATTCTTTTCTACTTTTACGTCTAATCCCTCAGGAATAGAAAGTATAATAGGGTGACTATGTCCTAATTTAAGATTTAAATTAGAACCATCAAGATCAGCCTTATAACCTACTCCTTGAATTTCTAACTGTTTTTCAAATCCTTTTTCAACTCCTTTTATAAGATTATTAATTAATGCTCTTAAAGTTCCCCACTGAGCAGAAGTATCTTTCTTTTCTTTTTCTGGAATAGGGATAACAAATAAAACATTATCTTTAATATCAATTTTAAAACCGTCTTTAGTTATTAAAAAATCCTCACCTTTAGGGCCTTTGGCTTTTAACTTGTTTCCTTCCAAAATCACTTCAACTGAATCTGGGATATTAATTTCTTTTTTACCTATACGAGACATAATAAAAATTAGATTACCATATTTCTAATAAAACTTCTCCGCCAACATTTGATTTTCTGGCTTCTTTATCAGAAAGAACACCTTTTGGAGTTGATAGCACTCTTAAGCCTAAACCTCTTTTAAAGAACCAAATATCTTTGGCTTGAATATACACACGACTTGAAGACTTGGAAACTCTTTTTAATTCAGAAATTTTCGGATATCCTTTTTCATCGTATATAAGTATTATCTCAATAAATTTCTTATTCTTTTTGTTTGTTTTATCCAACCCTTTAATAAAACCACTTCTAGATAAAACATTTAAAATTTCCAATTTTATTTTTGAATAAGGTAAAACAACAGTTGTTTTTTTAACTGCTTGAGCATTACGCATTCTTGTTAACATGTCTGCAATGGGGTCTGTCATAGTACAATTTAAATAATAAATTATGAATTTACCAACTTGATTTTTTTACTCCTGGTATTTCTCCTACTGAAGCTAATTCTCTAAAGCATATGCGACAGATACCAAAGTCTCTCATATACCCTCTTTTTCTTCCACAACGCCAACAACGTCTCACAATTCGTGAAGAATATTTAGGTGTTTTTTTTGATCTTGCTACTACTGATTTTTTCGCCATAATGGAAAATCTAATAATTGATATAATTTTATTGACTGTTCTCTGTTTTTTGTATTCGTAACAAAAGTAACTTCTAATCCAAAAGGAGGCATATTTTGTATATTTTCTGTCTCTGGAAAAATATTACATTCTTTAATACCATAATTTAAATTTCCAGCCTCGTCAATATTTTTTAAAGGAATACCCCAAAAATCTCTAACCCTTGGGAGGACTATGCTAACAAATTTATAAATAAAATCCTCCATCCTTTTACCTCTTAAAGTAACTTTTAAACCAACTGGCATTCCTTCTCTTGTTTTAAAACTTGCGATAGATTTCTTTGCTGGTCTTACAGACACTTTTTGACCAGTAATCATTGCTAAAATATCAGAAATCTTTTTAATCAATTCTTTGCTATTCTTGGAACCAGCAGATAATCGACCTATGCCTACATTAATTACTACCTTTGTAATTTTTGGAACTCCAAAATCATTACCAATATGGTATTCTTTTTTCATTTCGGGAGCTACTATTTTTTTAAATTGTTCTTTGTAAGTAAATTTCATAAATTTAAGAAATCTTTGAACCACATTTTTTACAAATTCTGTATTTAGTTTTATCGTCTTTATTATAGCTAATCCGCGTAGGTTGTTTACAGCTAGGACAGATTAACATAATATTCGCTCTAAAAACAGGTCTGGGGATAGAAATCATTTGACCTTTTTCACCTGCTTTTTTAGGTTTTTGAATTTTCTTTACCAAATTTAAACCTTCGACAACTACTTTGTCACTTTTTGGTAAAATCTTTATTACCTTTCCTGACTTCTCTTTGTCTTTGCCTTTTTTTATTAAAACTAAATCTCCTTTTTTAATATTCATAATTTATTATCTTAAATCTAAACTAATTCTGGGGCTAAACCTGCTGCTTTACTATACCCTTTTTCTCTTATCTCTCTTGGTATAGGTCCGAAAATACGGTTTCCTATAGGTTCTTTTTTTTCATTTACAAGAATGGCAGCATTTTCATTAAAACGAATATAGCTTCCATCTTTTCTTCTAAATGCTTTTTTCTGCCTCACAACAATAGCTTTTACAACCGCTTTCTTTTTTACTTCTCTACGAGGTTCAGCTATTTGAACAGAAGCGACGATCATATCACCAAGCTCCGCATATCTTCTTTTCGTTCCACCCAATACTCGAAAACAACGGATTACTTTTGCTCCACTATTATCAACTACTCTTAGGATTGTTTGTGGTTGAATCATACCTCTTCCTTTTTTTTATTTATTATTTGTCCTTTACTTTTTACCCTCCATCTTTTTCCTTTAGATAAAGGTCTCATTTCTTCAATAGTAACTTTATCCCCTATATGATATTCATTCTTTTCATCATGAGCTTTAAAATTTCTAGAAACTTTATAATGTCTTTTATATTTAGGATGCACTTTTAATCTAAGTACCTTAACTACAACGGTTTTATCCATTTTATCTGACACAACTTCTCCTTTTAATATTCTTTTTTGTTTTTTAATTTGTTTTTCCATATTAAGATTTATTTTTTCTGCCTATTGGCAAAACAAAAGATCGTTAAATAATTTTATTAGATTTTTCATTTAAAATAGTTAGGATTCTAGCAATATCTTTTTTTAAAACACGAATCGTACGTACATTTTTAACCTTACCACCAGCTAAATTAAATCTCAATTCACGTAATTTCTTTTGAGACTCAGATAATAATTGATTTAATTCTTCTCCTTGTTTTAATCTTAATTCTTCTGTTTTTATCATGATTTTGATTATATCTGTTTCCTAATAATTAAAGTTTTAATTGGTAATTTCGAATTAGCTAAACGAAAGGCTTCTTTTGCTTTTTTATAGGAAACTCCATCTAACTCAAAAAGGATTCTACCAGGCCTTACTGGAAAGACGTAATGATCCACAGAGCCTTTTCCTCCTCCCATAGTAGTTTCCGCTGCTTTTTTAGTAATAGGTTTATCAGGAAATACTCTCATCCAAATTTTCCCTTCTTTTTGTAAGGACCGAGCTATTGCCCGATAAGCTGATTCAATCTGTTGCGATGTCAACCAAACTTCTTCTAATGCTTTTAATCCAAAACTGCCAAAGGAAAGCTCTACACCTCTAGTTTCTACTTGGCGAAATCTATTTCGGCCTTTATGCATTTTTCTATGTTTTACTTTCTTTGGTAGTAACATAACAATAATTAATGTTTACTAATATCTGAAAATTTTTCTCCTTTATATACCCATACTTTTATTCCAATTATTCCATAAGTACAATGCGCTTCAGTAAAACCATAATCAATATCTGCTCTAATCGTAGATAAAGGCAATTTTCCTTCTTTTAACCATTCACTACGAGCAATTTCTAATCCGTCTAATCTACCAGAAGTTAAAATTTTAACACCTAAAACTTCTTTTCGTTGTATAACTTTAGTTATATATTGTTTCAAAACTCTTCTATATGGCATTCTTTTTTCTAAATCTTCAGCAATTCCTTGAGCTACAATTTCAGCAGATATTTCTGGATGTTTGACTTCTTCTATTGAAATATTGACAGGTATTTTAATTTTTAATAATTTTGCTAATCCTTTTTGAAGAGCTTCTATCCCTTGACCCTGACGACCAATTAATAATCCGGGACGAGCAGTTTTAATAATAATTTTAATACTACCTGATTTTCTTTCAATACCTATGTTTTCTACTCTACATGCCTTAGTTTTCTCTTCAATAAATTTACGAATCTTATGATCTTGTTCTAATAATGCTGGGAATTCTTTTAAATTAAACCAACGAGATTGCCATCCCTTGTTAACACCTATTCTAAAAGATTTTGGATTAATTTTTTGACCCATATAAATATTTAAATTACTTTACGACGAAATATTTTTTGTTTTGGAGCAACTCTTGTTATTGTTTTTTCTTCTTTTCTTAACTTAGGTTTTTTAGTAATTTCTGGACCTTTTGTTTTTATTGTCTTTTTTATTTCTTTTGTTTGTTTCTCTTCTTTCTTTACTTTGCCTTTTTTAACTTCAGTTTCTTTAATTTCTTTTAATGTAAGAAAAATATGGGAGGTCCTTTTTCTTATTGGAAAAGCTGCTCCACGCGCTCTAGGGCGCCATCTTTTTAAAGCTGGCCCTTCATCTACTCTAATAGCTCTCACAAAAAGATTATTTTGATTTAAGTCAAAATTATGTTCAGCATTAGCTATAGCAGATTTCAATAATTTTAACAAAGGTTTCCCACTTCTTTTGGAAATATGAAGCAAGTTAGCTTCTGCAACCTTAACAGATAACCCTCTGATTAAATCAGCGACTAATCGGACTTTTCGAGGACTAATTCTTAAATATTTTAAAGAGGCTTTAACTTCCATGTTTTATTCTAAATTTTTCTTATTTTTTTACAGGACTAGATATTTTGCCTACATCCCTTGCTTTTGTTTCTAACTCTTTTTGCATTTTTCCACCATGCTTAAAAAATTTTCTAGTAATTGAAAACTCGCCTAAATGATGCCCAACCATTTCTTCTCTTGCTTCTACTTGAATAAAATCTTTACCATTATGCACGGCAAAAACAAAACCAACCATTGCTGGAGTAATAACAGAATCTCTTGACCAAGTTTTAATAGGAGTTTTGTCCCCTATCCTTATCTTAGAGAGTTTCTTTAATAATTTTGGATGAACATATGGACCTTTTTTTAATGATCGAGACATATTATTATTTTTTACGTTTTTTCTTTCGTTTTTTTATAATTAACTTATTAGAATATTTCTTTTTCTTTCTTGTCTTTACTCCTCCAGTAACTTTACCATAGATACTCTTTGGTCGTTTAGTTCCTCTCTGTGTTCTTCCTTCTCCTCCACCATAAGGATGATCAACTGGATTCATTGCAGTTCCTCTTACGGTTGGTCTTCTCCCTAAATGACGAGATCTTCCTGCTTTTCCAATATTCACCATTCCATGCTCAATATTAGAAAGTTGTCCCAATGATGCATAACAAGTGTTTAGTACTTTTCTTATCTCTGAAGAAGGCATTTTAAGATGAGTATATTTCCCATCTTGAGTTATTATCTGAACGGATGCTCCAGCTGATTTGGCTAATTTACCACCACCGCCTACTTTCACTTCAATATTATGTACTACATTTCCAACTGGAATATTCTTTAACTCTAATCTATTTCCCTTTTTTAAGGGTGTTTTTCCATCACAAATAATTTCATCTCCAACTTTTAAATCTTGTGGAGCTAATATATAGCGCCAATCACCGTCTTTATATGATATTAAAGAAATAAATGCAGAGCGATATGGATCATATTCTATCGTCTTTACTATACCTAGGACTCCTTTTTTTTCTTCACCAAAGATAATCTCCCTGTATAATTTTTTATTACCACCTCCTTTATGCCTAACAGTTATTCTCCCTTTAGATCTTCCAACACTTCTTTTTTTAGAAGAAGTTAATTTTTTAAAAGGTTTATCGCTAGTCAAAACAGAATAATCAGAAACAGTATAATGACGACGGGATGGTGTTGTTGGTTTATATCTTTTTATCATATTCCTAATTCTATTTTTTGACCTTCTTTTATAGTTACTATCATTTTTTTATTTCTAATAAAATGACTTTTTTTCTGTCTCCATCTTTTAACCTTAGCAGGAGTATTTATAACATTAACTTTAATCACTTCAACGTGATAAATATTTTCCAAAAGTTTTTTTATCTCATTCTTTGTTGCTCTAGGACTAACTTCAAAAATATATTTATTTTGTTTATCTCTTGAAATAGTAGACTTTTCACTTAAATAAGGATTAAGTAACAGAGCAGAAGAAGATCCTTCTAAAAAAACTTTACTTTTTATTCCAACTTCCTTTTCTTCCACAATCTTTTCCTCGACTTTTTTCTTTTCTTTTATTTCTTTCGTTTTCTTTTCTTTTATTTCTTCCGTTTTCTTTTCTTCGCTTTCCTTTTTTTTAAAAATATTTAAAACACTCATTAATTTATTTTTTTTCTAATGTTGATAGGACGTCTTCTAATATTACCAGATATTTATTATTTAATATTTCTATTAAATCAATATTCTCAGCATTCATAATTTTAACATAAGACAAGTTTTTTGTACTCTTCTGTAACTCTATGTTCTTTGAATTAATCAAAAACAAAACTGTAGGAAATTTCTTTTCTAGCTTTAAAAGATTTTTAAAGAATTTATCCATCTGGCTAGTTTTTTTTTCTTTGAAATTGATATTTTCAATTATTCTAATTTCTCCATCTCTAAATTTTTCTGAAAGAACCATTCTAATAGCATCTTGCCTTACCTTCTTATTTACTTTCTTTTTAAAATTTCTTTCTTTTGCTCTCGGCCCAAACGTTACTCCACCTCCTGACCATATAGGAGAACGATTTGAACCATGTCTAGCCCTTCCTGTTCCTTTTTGTTTCCAAGGTTTTTTCCCTCCACCTCTAACTTCTGATCTATCCTTACTAAAAGCCAATGGTTTACGTCGATTGCTCAAAAGGCTTGTATATACCTGGTGTACAAGATTATTATTAATTTTCTTATTAAAAATATTATCAGATAATTCAATCTTTTTTGATTCTTCTCCTTTTTGATTATAAATCGGTACTTTCATAATTTTTATCCAATAACTTTTATTAATGAACCTCTTGTACCTGGAATAGCTCCTTTTAAATAAAGAATATTTTTTTCTGGATCAATTTTTATAATTTCTACTTTTTTTAATGTCCATTGATCATTACCCATTCTTCCAGCCATTTTCTTTCCTTTTACCACGCGATGAAGTCCAGTAGATCCAATTGATCCGGGTGCTCTCAATCTATCTTTTGTTCCATGACTTGCAGGAGAACCTTTAAATCCATGCCTTTTTACTACACCTTGAAAACCTTTTCCCTTACTTTTTCCTACCACCGTTACTTTATCACCTTCTTTAAAAACATCTATCTTAATTTCATCACCAACTTTACAATCAGAAACTTCTCCATGCAGTTCTGCTAGCCAAGAAAACTTTCCTAAATCTTTTAAATGCCCAATCAAAGCTTTTGTTTGATTTTTTTTATATCCATAACCAACCTGAATAGCTTCATAACCATCTTTATCTTCAGTTTTTATTTGCGTGATTTTAACAGGTCCAGCTTCTAAAATAGTTACTGGAATGACTTTTTCTTTGTCATCAAAGACCTGAGACATTTTTAATTTTTTAGCTAGTATAAATTTCATAAATTTATCATTGAAAAACTGGGCACTAGCCCAGTTCCTCTTAAGATTACTGCTACAGACTAGTCATTCTGATTTACGTCTTTATTTCTATGTCTACTCCTGCCGGCAAATCTAAGCTTGTAAGTGCTTCGATAATTTTTTGATTAGGACTAGAAATTTCTATCAATCTTTTATGTATCCTAATCTCAAATTGTTCACGAGCATCTTTTTTAACAAAAGTAGACCTATTCACCGTATAGCGATGAATTTCAGTTGGTAAAGGAATGGGACCTATTGTTTCACTTCCGTATCTTATCACAGTCTCAATAATTTGCTGACAAGAGTTGTCAAGGATCCGATGGTCATAGCCCTTTATTTTAATCCTGATCTTTTGTTGAATTTCAGTATTAGAGGTTAACACAATAATTTCTTTATTTTACAACTTTTGTAACAACTCCAGCGCCTACAGTTCGCCCACCTTCTCTTATAGCAAAATGAGAAGTATCATCTAAAGCAATTGGAGCAATTAATTTAACTTGGAACTTTACATTATCACCAGGCATAACCATTTCTATTCCTTCAGGAAGAGTAACTTCTCCAGTTATATCAGCGGTACGAATGAAGAACTGCGGTTTGTAACCAGTAAAGAATGGGGTATGTCTTCCTCCTTCTTCTTTAGCTAAGATATAGACCTCTGCTTCAAATTCTGTATGTGGAGTTATTGAACCTGGTTTGGCTAATACTTGGCCTCTCCTTATCTCCTCTTTTTTAGTTCCTCTCAATAGTACACCAACATTATCTCCAGCTTGACTTTCGTCAAGTGATTTATTAAACATCTCAAGTCCAGTAACCACAGTTTTTACTGTTGGATGATAACCAATAATTTCTATCTCATCATTAATCTTGATAATTCCTCTTTCAACTCTTCCAGTAGCTACAGTACCTCGTCCTTCTATAGAGAATATATCTTCAATAGGCATCAAAAACGGCTTATCTGTATCTCTTACAGGATCAGGGAAATAAGAATCAAGAGACTCTAATAATTCAAATATTGGTTTTATTGCTTCGTCATCAACAGACTTAGCATCTAATGATTTCAAAGCTGAACCTTTTATTACAGGAACCTTATCTCCAGGATAACCATTCTTAGTTAAAAGTTCTCTTATTTCTGTTTCTACTAAATCAATCAATTCTTTATCTTGAACCATATCTATTTTATTCAAGAAAACTATCATTGCAGGAACTCCTACTTGTCGAGCTAAAAGAATATGTTCAAAAGTTTGTGGCATAGGACCATCAGGAGCAGAAACTACCAAAATAGCACCGTCCATTTGAGCTGACCCAGTAATCATGTTCTTAATATAATCACTATGTCCTGGGCAATCAATATGAGCATAATGCCTCTTTTCAGTTTCATACTCAGAGTGATGAACATTAATAGTAATTCCACGACTTTTCTCTTCAGGAGCATTATCAATCTCATCTACATTAAGAGATTTTTTTGCTAAACCTTTCAAAGTAAGCGCATGTGAAATAGCTGCTGTTAAAGTAGTTTTACCATGATCAATGTGACCAATAGTTCCCACATTCATATGTGTTTTACCACGAACAAATTTCTCTTTTTCTGCCATATTTTTTAATTTTAATTTTTATTAATTTTCTGCCCTTCGACTATGTACAGGGCGAGTTTTTATTTTTTTTCACTAACTAACAAATTACCTTTGTATTTACAATATTAAGGTATATCCAAGGCATTGTCAAGCTGCAGGCTGCTTACCAGTTATTTCTTCAGTTATATTAGCAGGAACTTCTTTATAACAATTGAATTCCATTGTAAACGTGCCTCTTCCTTCAGTCATAGAACGTAATCCTGTAGCAAAGCCAAACATCTCTGACAAAGGAACTTTGGCATCAATTACTTTCATCATTCCTCTATCATGCATACTTTCAACAAGCCCTCTTTTGGAACTTAAATCACCCATGACATCACCTAAGAATTTTTCAGGAACGACAACTTCTAATTTCATTATAGGTTCTAAAAGAACTGGATTAGCTTTTCTTACACCATCTTGAAAAGCCATAGAACCTGCAATCTTAAAAGCAAAATCTGAAGAATCTACATCATGAAAAGATCCATCATAAAGTGTAACTTTTATATCACATAACGGATAACCAGCTAAGACACCTTTTTCTAAAGATTCCTCTACTCCCTTTTTTACTGCTGGGATAAATTCTTTAGGAATTGCTCCTCCTCTAATAACATCAACAAATTCAAATCCTTTTCCTCTTTCTAATGGTTCTAATTTTAATAATGCATGACCATATTGACCACGTCCACCTGATTGTCTAATATATTTACCTTCACTTTCAACACTCTTTTTAATAGTTTCTCTAAAAGCTACTTGGGGTTTACCAGTTTCCACTTTAAGATTAAATTCCCTTCTCATTCTATCAACCAAAATATCTAGATGAAGCTCACCCATTCCTGAAATAATTGTTTCTGAAGTTTCTTCGTCAGTTTTTACTCTAAAAGTTGGATCTTCTTCAGCTAATTTTTTTAATACCAAAGACATTTTTTCTTGATCAGATTTTGTCTGTGGTTCTACTTTTATAGAAATAACAGGCTCTGGAAAAATAATTTTTTCTAAAATTACCGAATCATCAATATCACATAAAGTATCCCCTGTTCTTGTATCTTTTAAACCAACGGTAGCCGCTATATCACCTGCACGTACTTCATCTAATTCTTCACGTCTATTAGAATGCATTTGCAATAATCTTCCAATTCTTTCTTGGTTTGATCTACTTGCATTAAGAATATAATTACCTTTTTTAAATGTTCCAGAATATACTCTAAAAAAACTTAACGTACCGACATAAGGATCATTTGCTACTTTAAATACAAGCGCTGCAAAAGGTTTTTTATCATCAGGAGGACAAAGAACTTTTTCTCCCGTTTTAGGGTGAATCCCTTCAACTGGAGGAACATCTAAAGGAGAAGGAAGATATTCTATAATCGCATCAATAAGAGGCTGTACTCCTTTGTTCCTAAAAGAAGAGCCACAAAGAACGGGAACTATCTTCTCATTAATAGTACATTTTCTTAATATTTCTCTTGTTTTTTCTACAGTTGGTTCTTTACCTTCTAAGTATTGATTTAACGATTCTTCGTCTTGCTCTACTACTTTTTCTATTAATAATTTTCTATATTCTTTAGCTTTGTCTAACAAATCCGCAGGAATTTCTTCTATCTCCATTGTTTCTCCCTTATCGCCTTTAAAATAAACTGCTTTCATTGTAATTAAATCAATGATTCCTTCAAATTTATCTTCAGCTCCAATTGGTATATTAATTGGTTGAGCATTTGGAGTTAATCTTTCGTAGATAGATTCTAGCCCTTTATAAAAATCAGCGCCTATTCTATCCATCTTATTAATAAAACACATCCTCGGAACATTATATTTATCAGCTTGATGCCAAACTGTTTCTGATTGAGATTCTACACCAGCTACTCCATCAAAAATAACTACAGCACCATCAAGTATCCTTAAAGACCTCTGTACTTCAGCTGTAAAATCAATATGTCCTGGGGTGTCAATAATGTTTATACGATATTGATTATCAGGAACTTTCTCTTTATAAGTAAGTGTCCAGGAACAAGCGGTAGCAGCAGAAGTAATTGTAATTCCTCTTTCTTTTTCCTGCTCCATCCAATCCATTACCGTGTCCCCATCATCTATGTTTCCTATCTTATGAGATATTCCTGTATAAAATAAAACACGCTCGGTAGTAGTTGTCTTACCTGCGTCAATGTGAGCTATAAAACCAATGTCCCTTATTTTATCAATAGGATATATCTTCATAACATTAATTTAAAAACGAAAACGAGCAAAAGCACGATTTGCTTCAGCCATACGATGTGTTTCTTGTTTCTTTCTCATTGCCGCTCCTTCACTTTTAGAACCTAAAATTAATTCCTCGGCTAATCTTTCTGCCATTGCTTTTCCTTTTTTAGCCCGGGAAACACTAATAATCCAACGACAAGCTAAAGTAGTTTTTCTATATTCAGGAACAGCTTGTGGAACTTGATAATTAGCTCCTCCAATTCTTCTACTTTTAACTTCTATTTCTGGAGAAATGTTTTTAATAGCTAAATCAAAAATACTTAATGGCTCTTGCTTTGTTTGTTTTTTAATACTTTCCATTGTGTTATAAAAAACTCTTTGAGCCACTGATTTTTTACCATCTTTCATTAAGTAATTAATAAAAAGTGTTACTAAAGCACTTTTATAAATTAAGTCTGGTTCGTATTTTTTTTCTTGTCTATGTTTTCTTCTCATAATAAATATTACTCTTTTGATTTTTTCGTTCCGTATTTACTTCTTTGTTGTTTCCTTCCTTCTACTCCAGCAATATCATGTTTACCACGAACCACATGATAGCGTACTCCCGGTAAATCTTTTACTCTTCCTCCTCTTACTAAAACTATTGAATGCTCTTGAAGATTATGTCCTATGCCAGGAATATATGCAGTAACTTCCATTCCATTGCTTAATTTCACTCGAGCCACTTTTCGTAAAGCAGAATTTGGTTTTTTAGGAGTAGCAGTAAAAACTTTCAAACAAACTCCTTTTTTAAAAGGAGACGGATGATAACTTGGTCTATTTTTTATAGCATCAAAAGAAAAAGATAGAGCAACAGATTTGCTCTTTTTTATAATCGGCTTTCTCTCTTTTTTAATTAATTGATGTAAAGTAGGCATAACAAGAAATAGTTTAGCAAATAAGGCATTTTATGTCAATTAGCTAAACGGGATTCCAGTTAAAGTTGAAAATAATAAATATATGAGTGGCAAAATAATGCCTCCCCCAAGCATAATAAAAAGGAATAAAAGAATAATACCATATCGATGAAGAAAGATTTCTAATTCACGAGACTGAAAAAAATAAAATAATATCTTTGAACCATCTAGTGGAGGAATTGGTAATAAATTAAATACGCCTAAAATTAAATTGATCCATACAATGAACATCAAAAACGGTAAAAGTGATACAAATGAAGAAGTTATTATTATAATCCTAATAATTAACCCAAAAATAAGAGCCAAGCAAAAATTAGACAATGGTCCAGCAAAAGCTAGTATAGCTGAATCACGTCGCGGCATTTTAAGATTCAGGGG
>CAZNBO010000003.1:6481-19682 GCA_964571515.1 uncultured Candidatus Saccharibacteria bacterium | reverse complement strand
ATATGAGACAAATATTTAAAGGAAAAATCACATGGGTAGATATCACTTGCCCTACCAATGAAGATATTGAATATCTTCATAAAAACTATCATTTTCACCCCCTTATTTTAGAAGAGCTCAAAATGCCTTCCCAAAGAAATAAGACAGAAATACATGATGGCTATATTTTTTTAGTAGCTCATTTTCCATGTTGGAATGCTACTGAAAAGAGATCCTATCCATGGGAATTAGATATTATTTTAGATAAAAATACCCTTATTACTACCTGCTATGAAAAAAGCACTGTAATGCGTGAAGAATTTATGGAAAAAGTTTATACAAAAGACTTTGAAAATTTATATCTTAATGATACTATAAAACTTCTTTATTTTATTACTCAATATTTTCTAGATTTTGCAATCAGGCAAATCTACCATATTCAAGAAAAGATGAATAATGTAGAAAAAGAAATATTCCACGGTAAAGCAGAAAATGCGATTCCTAATATTTCTTTTATAAAAAGAGATGTTCTTAATTTCCAAAGAATATTCAGATATTTAAAAGAAACTTTATGCTCTCTGTCTAGACAAGGGCCACGTGTTTTCGGAGAAAGTAAACGTATTTATTTTGATGACTTAATTGGTGATAGTATAAAAGTGGAAAATCTTATTGATAGCTTTAAAGACAATATAGAATCATTAGAAAATACTAATAATTCTTTTATAGAACATAAAACCAATCTTCTAACTAGAATTTATACTATCCTTTCTTTAATGACCTGGCCTACTTTATTAGTTACTAGTATCTACCAAATGAATACCCATTATTTACCTTTTGTTGGATCTCCTTATGACTTTTGGCTTATTCTATCGATTGCTTTTATACCATCAATATTAATATTTTCTTATCTTAAAAAAAGAAAATTCTTGTAAATGATTTATCTTTATAATACTCTTGCTAAAAAAAAGCAGATTTTTAAACCAATAAAAGACAAAAAGGTTGGTCTTTATACGTGCGGTCCAACTGTTTATTCGTATGCGCATATTGGAAATTTAAGAACATATATTTTTGAAGATATTTTAAAAAGAGTCTTATTGTACCAACATTACAAAATTAAACATGTGATGAATATTACTGACGTAGGACATTTAACCTCTGATGCAGATACTGGTGAGGATAAAATAGAAAAAGCTGCGAAAAAGACAAAAAAATCAGCTTTTGAAATTGCAGAATTTTACACAAAATCTTTCTTCAATGATTGTAAAAAATTAAATATTCTTACTCCGGATATAGTGGCTAAAGCGACAGATCATATAAAAGAAAATATTGAACTCATTAAGGTTTTAGAAAAAAAGAACTTTACTTATCAAACTAGTGATGGAATATATTTTGATACTTCTAAATTAAAAGACTATGGAAAATTGACTGGGATGGATTTTAAAAAATTAAATAAAACACTAAAGGCTGGCGCAAGAATAGAACTTTCTCCTGAGAAAAAAAATATTACTGATTTTTCTTTATGGAAGTTTTCTCCTAAAAACACTAAAAGACAAATGGAATGGCAATCACCTTGGGGTATCGGATTTCCAGGATGGCACATTGAATGTTCTACTATTAATTTAAAATATTTAGGTAATGCCTTTGAAGGAAAAAAGTTTTTTCCAAAAAAAGCACAGACAATAGATATGCATGCCGGGGGAACAGATTTAATTCCAATTCATCATACTAATGAAATAGCCCAAGTAGAAGCTGCAACAAATAAAAAATTCGTAAATTTCTGGTTACATGGAGAATTTCTTGTTTTAAAAGATTCACGAATGGGAAAATCTAAAGGAAATGTAATTTTAATTAAAGATATCGAAAAATTAGGTTTTTCTCCTTTAGCATTCCGTTATTTAGTATTAAATAGCCACTACAAAGCATCTTTAGAATTTTCTCTGGAAGCATTGGAAAATGCTCAAGAAAGTTTACATAATATTTATAACTTTGTTTTAGATTGCCTTATTGATAGAAAAGAAATCCAACCAAAAAAAACATCTGCTTTTTCATTAAATGAAATAAATAAAGAATTTGAAAAATCAATTAATGATGACCTTAATACTCCAAGGGCATTAGCTGCTTTTTGGAAATTAATAAAAAATTATTACCAAACTAAAAATAATCTGAATAAAGCAAATGAAATTTCTTCAAAAGAAATTTATCAATTAGCCTTAAACTTTGATAAAGTACTAGGATTGGGATTAGATAAAATTAAATTAATTATTCCACCAAAAAAGATAGAAGAATTAGCAAAAAAGAGAGAACAACTAAGAAAAATGAAAGAATGGGCAAAAGCTGATGAAATAAGAAAAATTATAGAAAAATCAGGATTTTTGCTAGAAGACACAAAAAAAGGTACAATTATAAAATCTAAATTTTAAAATCTAATATATGATTGAACAAAACAAAATTGCTAAAGGAAAACTGCCACCTCAGAATATAGAAGCAGAAGAATCAACATTAGGATCTCTTATAATAGATAAAGATGCAATTATTAAAATTGCTGATACTTTGTTTACTGAAGATTTCTATGAGCCACACCATCGTTTAATTTATAAAACTATCCTAGAGCTATATCATCAAAATGCTCCGATTGATGTCCTTTCATTGTCTAGTCGCTTGAAAGAAAACAAACAATTAAGTGAGATAGGAGGAGCAAGTTATTTAACTTCTTTAGTTAATAAGACTCCTACTAGCGCTCATGTGATTCACTATGCAAGTATAGTGCATGAAAAAAAGGTATTACGTGACTTAATTGCTGCTTCCTATAAAATTGCTGAATTAGGATGGCAAGAATCAAAAAATATAAATGAAGTTTTAGACCAGGCGGAACAAATTATTTTCTCCATTTCTGAAAAATCTATTGCCCATGAATTTGTGGCATTAAAAGGAGAACTAGTTAAGGCATTTGAGAGAATAGATCAATTACATAAAGGCGGTGATAAATTACGAGGAGTTTCTACAGGATTTAACGATTTGGATAGTTATCTTGGTGGTTTACAAAAATCTGATTTAGTAATTTTGGGTGGACGACCTTCTCTAGGAAAAACCTCTCTCGCCTTAGATATCGCCCGTCATGTGGCTCTAAAAGAAAAAGTTCCTGTGGGAATATTCAGTTTAGAAATGTCAAGAGATCAAGTAGTTGACAGACTAATAGCAGCTGAATCTACAGTTGGTTTATGGAAGATAAGAACAGGTCGTCTTTCTACTGATGAAGAGATTAATGATTTCACTCTTATCCAAGACGCTTTATCCCGTTTATCTGAAGCTCCAATATTTATTGATGACGCTGCTTCGCCTACTATAATGCAAATACGAACAATGGCGCGTAGATTACAAGCCGAAACAAATTTAGGGCTAATAGTTGTAGATTATCTTCAATTAATTAGTCCTGCCCTTTATCGCGAAAGTTCTGTTCAACAATTTTCCGAAATTTCACGTTCATTAAAAGCGCTATCAAGAGAATTAAATATTCCAGTATTAGCTCTTTCACAGCTCAACCGTGCTGTTGAATCAAGGCCTGGATGCCGTCCTAAACTTTCTGATTTAAGAGAAACGGGAAGCTTAGAACAAGACGCTGATGTGGTTCTTTTTGTTTATCGGGAAGATCGATATAAAGAAGACGTTGAAAATAAAAATATTGCTGAAATTATAATTGCAAAACATCGTAATGGTCCTTTGGGTCATGCAAACTTATTCTTTAATGAACAATTAGCAAGTTTCCGCAACCTTGAAAAGGAAGAAAAATTCCCTGAATTAGGCGGAGAATAAAAAAAATGGATTTACCAAAACCAATCAAAGATTTTATAAAAATATTCTCAAAACTTCCTGGTATGGGACCACGTCAAACTACTCGTTTGGCTTTTTGGTTATTACATCAAGAAAAAGAATCCCAAAATAATTTTTGTCACGCTTTTATTGACTTGTTTTCTAAAACACAAATATGTCCAAATTGTTTTTTTATAACAGAATCTGATAAAGAAAAAGAATCTTTAGATAAAAAATTATGCAAAATTTGTGAAGACCCACAAAGAGATAAATCTATTATATGTGTTGTGGAAAAAGAAACCGATCTTTTGTCTATAGAAAAAACAAATAAATACCATGGCGTTTATCATGTTTTAGGAAGATTGTTGTCAGGAATAGACGAAAATAAAAAATTGAGGATAACTATCCCTCAACTTTTATTACGTATTAAAAAATCTCAATCTTCTAAATATCCAGTAAAAGAAGTAATTTTAGCTCTCAGCCCTTCATCAGAAGGCAATTTGACTACCTATTCTATAGAAAGATCCATTAAGGACTTAGACGACACAATTAAAGTAACAAAATTAGCTCGTGGTCTTCCACAGGGAGGAGAAGTAGAATTTGCAGACGCAGAAACGCTTACAAACGCCTTAGAGGGAAGAAAATAATTTATTTAACTTCTTCTATCAATACTTTCATAAAGGGCTGCCTATGCCCTTTTTTCTTTTTATAACGGGTTTTATTACGATAACGGAAGACTATAATCTTTTTAGATCTTCCTGACTCTTCACATTTCGCAATAATTTTTGTCCCAGAAATATAAGGCTGGCCGATTTTTATACCGCCCTTTTCGTCAACTACAAGAAGAACTTTATCAAAGACTATTTCATCCCCTTCTTTTACGTCTTTTATCTTCTCTATTTTTATTTTTTGTTTAGGAGAAATCAAATATTGTTTTCCTCCTGTTTCAATAACTGCCAACATATAATTATCTATTTAAAAAGTAAATTTGCGCACTGATTAAAAGTATTAAAACAGCAACTCCTATATTAGCAAAAAAAAGCAATTTACTCAAGTTTTTATTGCTTTTTTCAAATAATCGCAAAAGCGAATAATTTATTCCCACAAAAACCATTCCTAAAACTGGAATTTGCAAAAGTAGATTTCTGTTACCTAAAAAATTAATTCCAAAATCATTGGAACGAAAAATCACTGGGAAGTTGGTTCCTGCTTTTCTAAATACCAACCAATTTAAAAAAATAGATACAACAAAACTTACTCCTAATAATATCCAAGCTTTTTGCTTTATATTTTTCATATGTGCCCTCAACCGGAGTCGAACCGGTGTTACCAGAATGAGAATCTGGCGTCCTAGGCCACTAGACGATGAGGGCATATGCGGGAATACTATAACATAAAATATTGATGAAAAACAATAATTCTATGCTTTTATATATTCTGTAATTTTCTCCATTTCCATTGCGAGAGAACCTTTAATTAAGACTATATCGCCTTTTTTTATCATCTCTTTTACAAATTTTTTAGCTTGCTTACTATCTTCAAACCAAAAAGTCTCAACACCAGAATATTCATTATCAATTATTTCTTTAGCAAAAATCATTTCTTCGCCTACAGCAATAAATACTTCAGCTATATCTGCTATATTTCTTCCTATTTCCATATGAGCTTGTTTTGAATTTACGCCTAATTCTTTCATATCTCCTAAAACAACAATCTTTCTATTTGCAGGAATTTCTTTTAATATATCAAGAGCAGCACGAACTGAGTCTGGGCAAGCATTATAAGAATCATCTAATATCCAAGTATTTTTTATTCCAGGAATAAATCTTGTTCGTCCTTTTACTACTTTATAATCCAACATTGCTTCACTGATTTCAACTAAATTCATGTCTAAAGATAAACCTACGGCAGCAGCAGCAGCTAGAGCATAAATTTGCGCTTTACCAAAAACACCTTCAATTTTTACTGGCACAAAGCTACCGCTAGCTTCTAAACGAAAAATCATTCCTATATTTTTTAAATCATCTACGTTAATTAATTTATAATCTGTTACCTTAATATCAGAATATTCAGAAAACCCATAAGAAAAAACCTTCGCAACTGTTTTATCTTTAAAACCTAAAACTAATGCATTATCAGCATTTAAAATCATTGTATCGTTTAAAGTTAAATTCTGAGGCAAATAACTTATTTCTTCAATTAATTGATTTATATTTTTGTAATATTCCAAATGAACAGGAGGATCTCCAATAGTAGTAATTACACCAATTTTAGGTCTTGCTAAATCAGCTAAATATTTTATCATTCCTGGCGCGTCTTCAGACATTTCGAGAACTAATATTTCAGGATATTTTTTTGTTTTAAAAATAAATAGCCAAAGAGCATGAAAAAAATTGTAAAACCAGAGAAAAATATTCCGTTTTGCGTCTTTACCTTTAATTATAGTCAGAGGCATTCCTATCTCAGTATTTAAATTAAAAACATTTCTTTCAACTTTAAATTTATTCTTTAAAACTGTATAAATTGCTTCTTTTGTAGAAGTTTTTCCAACACTTCCAGTTACTCCAATAATAAGAGGCTTATAACGCCACAAAATAAGTTTTGTCAGATATTTAAGTATATTTTGTATAAATTTTCTTTTCATAATTTAAATTTCGTCTGGTGGAATATTATAATAATTTATTAAAAACTGCTCAACATCATTAAATGCTAATGTAACTGTATTACTGGCAGCATCTTTCCCCCATTGCGGTCTATCCATTTTTACTAGAATAATATATTTAGGATCCGAAGCTGGAAAGAATCCCACAAATGAATGAACCACATCATCTGAATATCCTTTTTCGCTTTTTAGAGAAACAAAAGAAGTACCTGTCTTGCCGGCTAAACTATAGCCTTTAATTTTAGCATTACCACCATAACCATTTTCAATTACTCCTACCAACATTGAAGTTAAAGTCTCTGTAGTTTTCTGACTGATTATTTGCTCAGGATTTGATGAAGATTCAGTCGATACCAAAGAAGTACGATTACCAGCTCTATCTCTTGTGCTTTCCACTAAATACGGAGTTACTAAACGTCCCTTATTTGCAACAATTGCATAAGCTCTAATTAATCCTATAGGAGTAACAGATACTCCATCTCCATAAGAAGCAGTTGCAAGATGAGTCGGGCTTGATTTTGGATATTCTAAATTAGATAAATCACCGACAATCTCTAAAGGTAAGTCTATTCCTGTTTTTTTTGCAAAACCAAACTTTTTAAAATATTTTCTTAATGTTTCATTACCAACCTGTTCGGCAACAAAAATTGCTCCTGTGTTTATAGAATACTCTAAAACATTACGCATTGTAGTTTTTCCATGGACCTGGTTTTTATAATTAGTTATACGAAAACCACCAACTTCATAATATCCTTTATCAATATATGTTGTATCTGGGGTAACTTTACCAGTATCAAGGCCTGCAGCCATAGTAAAGGGCTTCATCACTGAACCAGGCTCATATCTTTCTTCTGTAGCAAAGTTTCTAAAAATTGAATAGTCTTTTATTTCAGAAAAATCATTAAGATTGAATGTTGGTAAATTAGCCAATGATAAAATTCTCCCAGTTTTTACTTCCATTACAATAATTGTGCCCTGGCTAGCTTGTCTATGTTCTACTAATTTTTTTAAAGCTTTATCAGTAGCAAATTGAATATTTTTATCTATAGTAGTTTCAATCGAAAGCCCTTCAACAATTTTTTCCTCTTCAGAAAAATTAGAACGCACTAGACGCCCCAATGCATCTTTAATTCCTGTGAAAATACCTTTCCGCCCAGAAAGAATAGTGTCGTAGTAAGATTCCAATCCATAACGCCCTTTTATTAATCCATCATCCGCTTCTCCAACAAATCCGATTACCTGAGCAGCAGCAGAATCTAATGGATAATAACGAAAACTCTCTTCCTTAAGATGAATACCAGTTATTTGTGCATTTTTAATTTGATCAAGCAAATCATCGTCTTCAATTTTTTTAAGAAGAGGTTCATACGGATCATCACCTTTATTTAAATGTAAAAAAATCTCTTCATAAGGCAAAGGGATTATTTCAGACAACAATTTACTTGTTTCTTCTGGGTTTTCTATTTCTTTTGGAATTGCAAAAAGCGAATAATATTTTTTATTGATAGCAACTGGAATATATTCTTTGTTTTTATCTTGGAAATAAATTAAACCCCTCTCAGGGGTTAATACTGTGGTTGTATCATGAAGAGCTTCTGCTTGATTTACAAATTTTGAATTGTTTTTTATCTGAATATTGTAAAGTTGACAACCTAAGGTTAAAAAAAAAGCAATAAATAAAAAATGAATAAATGAAATCCTTTTCTGAGAAGAATGACTATTCCTACCAGTTTTTTTAAAAAATCTTTTGTTTTTTCTTCTCATAAAGAATCTATCTTTGGGCTAAATTATCATTTATCAGATTTAAGTAAGAAATGTGTTCCACTTCTACAAAATCATTATCTTGAGCCCATTTTTCTATTTCTTGAGAAGAAGTCATAAAAGTAGACTTTTCTGTTAAAAGATTAAGATTCTCTTTGGTTTGACTTATCTCATGTTTCAAATTATAAATCCTATAATTAAGTGAGATATTTTTTCCAAAAAGAATTAACCAACAACCCCCTATCATTAAGAATGGAATTAAAAGAAGGATGAATAATTTAATATGTCCTAAGTACTCTCCTGTCTCATTTATAATATGTCGTAAATTTTCTCTCTTACGAGAATTGTATTTTTTACCAGAGCTAAAAACTATCGAAGATTTTTTATTATTCTTATTGTAATTATAGATAGTTGTCATAAATAAGATTAGTAATTATTAATAATTTATATTTTTTTAGCAGCACGTAATTTAGCAGAATGAGAACGTGAATTATTTTTAATTTCTTCTAAACAAGGAGTAATTGGTTTTTTAGTAAGAATATTTAATTCTCCAATTTTAGCTTTTTCTCTAAAAATATTTTTTACAATTCTATCTTCCAAAGAATGAAATGAAATCACTACAATCCTTCCGTTTGGCTCTAATGTTTTAATAGCCTGCTCAATCCCCCTTTCTATTGTTTGCAATTCATCATTCACAGCAATCCGTAAAGCTTGAAATGTCCGTGTGGCAAAATGTGTTCTTTTATTATCATAATTTTTAGGAAGAGTTTCTTTTAAAACATCAACTAACTGCTGAGTTCCAATAATTCTTTCTTTCTTTCGTGCTTCTTTAATTGCTAACGAGATACGACGTGCATATTTTTCCTCTCCAAACTCTTTTAGGATATTCTCAATCTTTTTTATTTCCCAACTATTTATAATCTCTGCAGCTGTTAAATTATTCTTAGAATCAAACCGCATGTCTAATGGTTCGTCTTTTAAATAAGAAAACCCTTTTCCTGAGGCGTCTAAATGCCATGAACACATCCCTAAATCAAATAAAATTCCGTGAACTGGTTTAAAATCATTTTCCTCAACAATCTTTTGTAAATTGATATAAGAATCATTAACTAAAACAACTCTTTTAACCATTTCTACCATCTTCTCTTTTAAGCTTTTGTACACACCGGAATCTATTTCAATACCTAACAATCTACCATTTGGACCATTCTTCTTGAGGATAGCCAGTCCGTGCCCTCCTTCGCCTGCTGTGGCGTCAATAAAGTTTTTATCTATTTGTGGGTTTAAATAATCAATTACTTCTTTTAAAAGTACTGGGGTATGCATAATGCTTTTATATTCCTAAATCTCCTAATTTTTCAGCAATATCACCTGATTCTTTTTCTGTCCTCTTTTTATATTTTTCCCATTCTTTCTCATCCCAAATTTCTAAACGATCATAAACACCTGCTAAAACAATTTTCTTTTTTAATCCTACATATTTCCTTAAATAATCAGGAACAAGAATTCTCCCTTGGCTATCCAATTTTACATCCATTGCTCCAGCAAGCATTAATCTAGAAAAAGCCCGAGAGTTAGATTGACTTAAAGGCAAACCTTTAATTTTCTCTGCCATCGGTTGCCAATCTTTTGAAGAAAATATAAAAAGACAATTATCTAATCCTTTTGTAATAACTCCACCTTTAGAAAGAGCCTTCCTTAATTTAGAAGGTATCGCTATTCTCCCTTTTGGATCTATTGTGTAATAATATTCTCCAATGAACATATTAAATAAAATTTAAATGTTTTCCACAAAAAACTTATTTATCCCCACACTTATCCACATCTATCCACTTTCTTCCATTTTACTCCCTATCTATACATTAAGTCAAGAAGAAAAAATTAAAAATCCTCTATTTTAAATAGAAGATTTTTTAGCTTAGATAAAGCAAAAAGTACAAATTTTCAGTTAAGGCCTAAAAGATTATCCCCATATTATCCACAAATTATTTTTATAGTTTTACCATTTACTAAAGCATCTGATATTTTCTTATATGCTGAAGATAAAATCCTTTGAAACGTACTTTGCGATGTATTCATTTCTTTAGCTGCTTGTTCTTGATCCAATCCTTTCACATTTTTTAATCTTAAAGATTCCATTTCTTCAGTAGTTAATTCTACTATTTCTAAAAACCTCATCGGTACACCCTGAGGTTTAAAGTAAGTTGTATTTGTATTAAATCTAATCCTTCGACAAAGTCTTGGTCTTGTCATAGTTAAATTATTAAAATGAAATAAAGAGACTAACCCAGCCCTTCCTTTAAAAAGGGCCGGATTTATAGTCTCTTTATTTTTATTTTTGATCCTTCAATTCATCTAATCGTTCCTGCATTGCTTTCAACTCTTCTTTTAAAGCTCCGACTTCATCATTCAACATCTCAGTTTCTTCTTTTTTTGTAATACGTGAATATGGTGAGTATGGTGAATTATAGCCTGAAAATCTACCGAATCCACGGCCAAAACCGCGACCTCTTCCCGACCCCATTCCAGCACCGCATGGGCCCATTCCCCAACCAGTACCAGGACCGAATCCTGAAGGACCTGTTCCATCAAATCGTGGCATATTTTTATTTGTTTTTAATTTACGAACATTTTGATAGCCCAACCTTTAATTAATATATTTACCATACTGACTATCTGTTATGAGTATATACCCATAATTATCAAAAGTCAAGGGCTAGTACCTATAATAAAAATACAAGGAGTAGTTCCTTATATTTTTAGCTTTTTGTATAATTAATTTTATTTTTCCAATTTTACTGCCGTTCCATAGACAAGAAGTTCAGCTGCTCCCGACATAATTGCAGAAGTAGTAAAACGTATCCCAATGATTGCATCAGCTCCTAATTCCTCAGCATTCTTTACCATTCTTCCTATAGCAATTTCTCTTGCCTCATTAAGAGCTTCTGTATATTCCTTTATTTCTCCACCAACAATATTTCTAAAACTAGCTAAAATATCTTTGCCAATATGCTTAGCCCTGATAGTACTTCCTTTTACCAATCCAAGAGTTTCTTTAATATTTTCACCAAAAATTTGATCAGAAGTAGTAATAATCATATTTTTATTATATTTTATTGTTTTTATTATCCTTAATTCTTTCTATAATTAAAGAGATTATAACTATAATCATTCCTAGAATCAAACCAATCATCCCCCATTTTATAACAAGTGGAACTGTAGAATCTTTTAAAAATTCATGGATACCAAATCCTGTTAGTACTAAGAGGCATAGACAAAAAATTGATAATCCTAATATTTTTAATGTTTTCATTTTATGTTTCTTTATTATTGTAACAATCATAACACATAATCCTCTGGATAAAAAAAGAGCCCCTTCGGGCTCTTTTCGTATTTAGAAGAAAGCTTAATTAGAAACTTTTCTTCATTGGCTTTGCTTCATCAACTATGATTGTTCTTCCGTCTAATTCTTTGCCATTAAACATTTCAACGGCTTTTTTAGCTTCCTCATCAGATGACATTTCTACAAAACCAAATCCCTTTGATCTTCCAGAAAATTTATCTGTGATAACAGATGCTGATTCTACTTTTCCAGCTTCTGCGAAAAATTCTTTTAAACCGTCTTCGTTAGTATCATAGGAAAGACTGCCTACATAAAGTTTGTTACTCATCTTTGAATTTGAACTTTAACTTAATTTACGACCTTTTGAAGTATACATCCAATATCCTGATATGTCAAATTAATATTGGATAAAAAAGACGTTGAAAACTAATTCAGCGCCTTTTTAACTTTTAAATATTATGAAAATCTAACCTAAATTCAATGCCTTGATTTCTAAATCCAATGCGTTCATATAATTTATGAACTTTTGGCCTAGAGTGACGACTTGTAGCGACAATTTTATAACATCCACTTGCTTTTGCTTCCTTAATAACTTTATCGAGCAATTGAGTTCCAATCCCCTGTCCTCTCAAATCCTCATTAATATACACATCTTCTAATAATCCAAAAGGTTTTTTATGCAAATCATTATAGAGAATATATAAAAACGCTCTACCAATTTCCTTACCATCAACCTCTATAAAAAATTTTATTCCTTCTTCTTTAATTGTCTTCCTTTTAATCTTCATAACCTAACCCCCTTTTTCTATTGTTTTATACTTTCCTCAGAATATTTTCAAAATACAATGTTTTCTTTTTTCTTTTTAATAAACACTACAGTAGTTCCTATAACACCAATCACAAACCCTAAAGGACAGACAAAGATTGCAATAATGAAAAATGCTGCATGTAAAACTTCCATCATTAAACTCAGTACAGGAATTTGATTGACTATAATCCCTAAGCCATAAAAAAAATTATGTAGAAAAACAAAAACAAAAAATCCCGTTGCTGAACTTCCTGTTAATATTAAAAATCTTTTAAGTACTCCCCCTACTTTCTGTTTTAAAGTTAGGTATATTAAGAGAATGCCTAATAAGAAAAAAATAAAAAATGGTAGTAAAAAGACAATAGAACCTTTAATTAATTCGCTAATTACTGGAACAAAAAATTGACTTGCTATAAAAAGAAAAACCCCTATTAATGCCCAAAATGTTAATGATAAAGATTTTCTCATCCTATCTTTATAATTTTTCTTTTATTAATTTATTTATTATAACACCTTGACTAATAGATGCAATAATCATAATTAGAGCCAAAATTAAAACATATTTCCAACCAAAATAATAAATGGCAGCTGGCAAAACAGGTAGTTTAATAGCCCGATTATATAAAAAACAAGCAACAAAGCCATACCCAAACCCTTTCTCCTTTAAATCTGCCAACAAAGGATACCACACATAAATTGGGCCCTCTGATAAAATTCCTCCTATAATAGCAAAAAGCCATTTGTTTGCACCCTTTTTATCAAAATATTTAAAAACAAATTTTGGAGTAATGAAATAATTTGCTATTACCATTAAAAACCAGACAAATAAAAATATTGGAAT
>CAZNBO010000003.1:0-6381 GCA_964571515.1 uncultured Candidatus Saccharibacteria bacterium | reverse complement strand
TTTCCTAAAATTATAGATTCAGCAGGAATTTGAATAAAACCAACTGTCACCCACGTAACTAAAAAAGCAGTAACCGCAATTAAACTAATCCCCTGTTTAAGCATTTCTCCCCCTAGAATATAACTAATGATAGGAGTCCCAGCAGAAATACTACCAATCATAGCACCAATAAAAGAATCAAAAATAATATTTTTGTTAAAAAATTTTGTATAAAATGATTCGGGCACAACTGTTGTCAATAAGCTAACAAATAAAACTGTCCCTAAAATTAAGGGCAAAACTTTTACTAAGGATTTACTTGCTTTAATAATAGATTCCCTCATTTTTCTAAATTATATCTTTATCTATACCCACCCCAAGACCATTGCTAATCCCAAAATGAACATAATTAAACCAGTAGTTAAGTGTAAGTACTTTATGTTTTTATCTTTCCAACCGTTTACATCTTCAATTTTAGCAAAACCAACATATATTATTAATGTTATTGCAACCATGGGTAATACAAAAATCAAATTATATAAAAGCAAAAAAGGTATTGTTTTAATTAGCTCCAAAGTAGATAAAATACCCCCTGCTATAATATAAGGACCTATTGTGCAAGGTAAAAGAAAAACAGTCACGAAAAGACCAGTGATAAAAGCGCCCTTTGGGCTCGTTATGCCTGAAATTATCTTTTTGACTTTTGGTCTTATACTTAGTGGCATTTCTGTCAAAAAACTACCAGCCTTATGTTTCATGGCATCTTTTAAGTTTAAAGCTCCTAAAATAATAGCGGCAAAACCAAGAATCTTATACAGCAAAACTCTAACATTAGTTAACGCTTGAATAAGCTGAAAAGATTTTATAATAACTAATCCATAAAATAAATACATAATAAAAACTGAACATGCAAAAGCAAGTCCAGCCAATAAAATATTTCTTTTTTTCTTTGGATTATAGGTTAAAATCGCTATTAACATTAAAGCTAAAACAGCTAAAGCGCAAGGATTTATCGCGTCAACAGCTGCAAGTGAAAGGATTTTAGTTAACGTAAGCTTTTTCCCAGTCGTGCCCATAGGAGATATAATATTTTTCGAAGATGTATTTGTAATCGTAGATGGAATAATTGTAGTTGTGATATTTTGTTGTACAACTGTGTTTATTGCTTTTCCATTCCATTGAAAAATCCAATCATCTAATTGAATGGCGTTATCAAAATTTATCTTTCTTCCTGAAAGAGGAACTGGTTTTGGTTCTATAATTTTATAATCAGTATTCCCTATAAAAGAAGTGATATCATCTGTTATTAATAATTCCTTTAATATTTTATCATTAGTTTTATCACCAATTTTTAACAAAATTCTTTGATCTTTCCATATCTTTGGTTCACCAGGCAAAGAAGCTAAATAAAGACTATCAAAGCTAATAAGGGATCCATCAATCAAAGGACAGGCATTATTATCAGATTTATCAACTATTTCCCTCGTATTTTTAATAATCAAAGCATCTCCAATAAAATATTCATCCTTATTAAATATTATTAAAGGTATACCTAATCCAGAACCATATTGAGAATCATATTCAAGAAGCAAAGGCGCATTTACTTGCTGTTGATAAATTTCATATTCTATTACAACTAAGTTGGGATATTCCTTTAATAAATCAACAAGAACGACTGGGTCTGTTTTAGCACAATGTGAACATCCAACTCCTGTAAAATAAACAGCACAAATAGAAATTTGTTCATCTTCTGCTAAAGTAATTGGCAAAAAACTACCTATAAGTAATAATGTGAATACAATAAATATTAATTTCTTCATTTTTAGTTTCTTTTATTAAGAAATGTTAATTTATAGATTGCAAATAAGATCCAAAATATTTCAAGAATTAAAAAAGGGATACTGTTTAAAGCATAGGCATAATAAGCTAAGAGCCCTGCACCGATTATATTAGAAATATTATAAATTAAAGAATCTTGCGTAATCTTTTTGAACAGATTTAAAGCAAAAGCAGTTAACAAAAATATCATTCCAATAATTCCAATTGTAGTAGTAAAATCAATCATTTAAATTAATCCTCTTTTTCTTTGTCTTTGTCTTTTTCTTCGGTTTCTTTCTTAATAATTTTCCAATGATAAAGATATAATGGTAAACCTATTAAGATTAAAGATAAATTTAAAGACGCGTCACGATGCCTCCGTGAAGTAATAGGATCAATTTCTGACACACTTTCCTTCCAGTTATTATAATCGACTAACCATCTTTCAAAACCAACCTTTTCTTCCTCAGAAAGACAAATATTTTTTTCTTCCTCCATGCCTTGTTGAATTTTCTCAGACAAAGAAGTTGAAAGAGGAGCTGGTATTTGCTTACTAAATATTCTACTTTCATCTTCAGCTTGAGTAAAAACGAAAGCTTTAAGCCCCATGTTAAGAAAATTAACGCTGCCAATAATCAAAAGAACTAAACCAAGTAAAGCAAAAATGTAAAGATAAATTGTCCTAACCATAGTATATCTTTTCATATCATCTTTCTATATTATTTACCTTGCCCTTCTTTTAGTAAACTTTTACCAAATCCCTCAAAAGATTTTAAAATTTCTAAAGGTACGGCAAAAATAATAGTATTTGACTGATCAGAGCTTAAATCATTAAGTGATTGAAGGGTTCTTAAATGAAGAGCCCCATTTGCTGCCGATAATGTATTAGCAGCTTTTGCCATATTATTTGCAGCAATTACCTCCCCTTCTGCTTTAATAATTATCGCCCTTTTCTCTCTTTCTGCTTCAGCTTGTTTGCCAATCACTCTCTTCATTTCTTCCGGTAAAGTTATGTCTTTTAATTCAACATTATTAACTTGAATTCCCCAAGGGTCAGAGGCTTTATCAATAATATCCCTTATATTACCCGAAACCCTATCTCTCTGAGAAAGAAGTTCATCTAGATCTACTTGACCTACGGCATTTCGCATTGTCGTTTGAGCTAATTGAGAAATAGCATAATAAAAATTCTCTACTTCTAAAATCGCCTTATTAGCTTCTCTGACTTTATAATAAATAACTGCATTTACGCTTACTGAAATGTTATCTTTTGTGATTGCCTCTTGATTCGGAACATCTACCGCTTTTACTCTTAAATCTACTTTCCTATAAGATTGAATAATCGGTAAAACTATCCTCCACCCTGGATTCATTAAACCGACATATTTTCCAAACATAAACCTTACTCCTCTCTCATATTGATTTACCTGCCTGATAGAAGACAAAAGAAGAATAATGATTGTTATAATAATTGTATTTGCCATATTTTTAAATTAATTTAATATTTAGACCTTTCGTATATTCTACCAAAAAATCGCCCTCCCCGTCAAAAGGCAAGTAGCGATTTTAAGGAAAAAGTATTTTGTAATTCAATTATCCTTTGTGTTCTCTGGGATCATCTCCATAAGTATACTCCGTCTGAATCTGACCATCTTTCCTGTGGATTATTATCTGACTTGGTTCATTTGCTTTTGCTATTTCCTTTGCTTTCTCAATTGCCTCCTCTTTATCACTAAACAAACCTACGGGTTCATCTATATTCTCTTCTTTTATTTTCCAATCCTTTTCTTGACCAGGATTGGGAACTATATGATAGACTTTTCTTTCAGCCATAATAAATAATATTTGAATAATTTAAAATTTAATACTAAGCTCTCATCGACCTATTAAAACAAATAAGAGCTTTTATCTATTTTATTATAACATATCAAGTCCTTCCTTAACTCCAAAACGAAGTAATTGAGAAAAAATACTTGGATCTAAAGAATACACAATAGCAAGAGCCGTAACAAAAATAATTATTGCTAACCATTTAGTATAGCGACCTCTAGTACGAATAAATAATATCAGCGCCAAAACGGCCATAATACCTGGTCCGACTACTTTAATATCACCAAGCGGAATATTATACCCTGCCACACTTTCTTGCGTTGTTCCTAGAAATGCTGCTAAGTCAAAACTAACATTAAAAACAACAAAAATTATTTCAGCAATAAGAACAATTAAGAGCGCCCAAGACGCCCATTTAGTTGATTTTCCTTCTGTCCGATAAACTTCATAAACAACCGTAGGCAATAAAAAGATAATTGCTATAAGAGGATTTGATTTAATAATCCCCACTATAATACCTATTAGAGCAACTCCACTAAGAACAGAACAAATTAAGGATGCATATTTATATGATTTAGCCATAAATTTATTTTTATACTTTTAAAATTAAATTTTTGTATTATTTAAATCTTTTTAAGATTTGAAAATCTTTTTGTAAAACTTCTTTCATATTTGGATTGTAAGTTGCTACAGCTGGATGATACAATGGAATAATTTTTATACTTTGGGAAACAATTTCTACTTCAAAAACTTTTCCATGAATTTTACTAATTGGTTCAATTACATCTTCTAAGCCAAATTTCCCCATTAAAAATTCCATGGCATATCTGCCCAAAGAACAAATAACTATTGGTTTAATAAGTTCAATTTGTCTATCTAGATAAGGAACGCAAGCTTCAATTTCTTCTTTTTGAGGATCACGATTTTTAGGAGGTCTATCTTTTAAAATATTGGTAATGTAAACATCTTCTCTTTTAATACTAACTGAATTTAAAAGTTCGTCTAAAATTCTTCCTGATGCTCCACAAAAAGGCCGACCACTTTTAGCCTCCTGAAGTCCAGGTGCCTCACCAACAAACATTATTTTTGCCTGATGATTCCCCTCTCCAATTACTGGATAAAAACCACCTTCAATTCGATCTTGATAGAGAGAGCATTTTTTGCAATTTATAACCTCGTCTTTGATTTTCCTAAGATCTGTTTCTAAATCTTTCATCATTTAATTAAATTTTAGTTATTTCTTCTATTTTTTCATTAACTTTTACTTTTACTGCTCCGGGACAAGTTTAAACACAAATTTGACAATTAGTACATTATACCATAAAAAAAATTATCCCCACTTAAAAAAAGCATAGCGTTTATCATACTTTTTTTGTGTATAAATCCGCTCCTCAACCCAAACCTTATTATGTCAATAAAAAACAGCAATTATAACTGTATAATTAAAAAATCATTATTTTTGACAATAATGACAATATCTAGTCCCCCTTCCTGTAATTTTTACCTTTCTAATTATGCCTTTTTGACACTTGGAACATTTTTGATTTTCTTTTTTGTATACCTTTAAAAACTTTATAAATTTACCCTTACGGCCTTCAGCATCTAAGTAGTTATTAAAGGTTGTTCCCCGATATTTAATAGATAAATTTAAAATACTTTTTATAGACTTAAGTAGTTTTTCAATTTCTTTTATAGCAAGAGTATTTATCTTTCTAAATGGCAGAATGTGGGCTTTAAAAAGACTTTCATCAGTATAAATATTTCCCAATCCTGCTATGTGCTTCTGATTTAATAAAAAAGACTTAATATTCCCTTTTCTATTTTCTAATAAACTTTTAAAGCTTGATAAATTAAATTCCGCATGAAGAGGATTTAAGCCTAATTTATCTTGAACCTCTTTTAATTGCTTACAATTAGCTACTTGCCAAAACCCAAATTGATGTTGATCATTGTAAAATAATTTCGATTGATCTTGAAAATAAATTATTAAATGAGTTTGTTTGTTTGGTAAGTCTAGCTGATTATTTCCTACACTGTGACCACCGACTATTACTTTCTCTTTGTCTATATAAATAATTTGTCCAGTCATACGTAGGTGGATAATAAGATATTTATCTTTTTTAGATAATTGAATAATAATAAATTTCCCCAATCGAGAAATCTTTTTAAAACTACTGTTTTTTAAAACAGTATTAAAATCTTTATTATTGCATCTGACGATTTTAGATAAACGAATCTCTACTTTCTTAATTTTTTTATTCAGAACTATCTTATTTAAATCATCAATAATTGTTTGTACTTCTGGTAATTCAGGCATTGATTTTATACTTTATGCCTTAATTCTACCAAAAAACCACCAAAGTAAATAGATAGAAATCCCAGCTCTAATAGCTAAACGATATTAGAACCTTTTAAAAATAGACAAGAATTAATATGAAGAATCAATATATTCTTGACATAGCTAATAAATTAACTTATAATAATTTATATATACTACAATAATTTAATATTTAAATAAATGTTTGAAGATATACCAATTCAACCGAACAAGGAAAAGGAACTAATTGATGAAATCAAGACAAAAGAAAATGAAGGAAAAAAAGAAAAAGAACTACGATCATTATTGAGCTTAAAATCGGGAACTACACTTTCAATTCCTGATTCAAAGACACCAGATCAAATTTATATCGTTGGAGTAAAATATGCGGATGATAGAATAGAGGTAAGAGAAGAAGGAGCTTGGAAAAAATATAA
>CAZNBO010000002.1:0-21098 GCA_964571515.1 uncultured Candidatus Saccharibacteria bacterium | reverse complement strand
CCTTGCAAATCTCCATAATTTCTTTCATCTAATGCTTTATCAATACAAACAGGCAAATGTTTCTTATTAAGTTTTTCTAAAATTAAAGAAACTGTTCCTTTGTTTCTAGTTAATGGTGAAGTATAAACTTTATTAATACTAAAATCGGATAGATTTTCAGCAACTTTTTTTGCACTTTTTATCCCTTCTTTGCTCAAAGGAACATCTGTCCAACCAGTAAAACGATTTTCCTTATTCCATTGTGACTCAAGATGTCTAAGTAGAATTAATTGATTCATTTAATTTTTCTTTTATTAATAAAGCTAATTTTTAAAATTTTTTATTTAAACTCCTCTCCTGCCATTTTATATTAACTAGAAATAAGAAAGTAATAAAAACAAATAGATTTGTATTCTCTATATCACTTATAAAATTATTAATTGCTATAATCATATTATACCACAAGTTCGAACATCCCTTAACCCTAAATAAAAGCCCCATCAATAGAGGCTTTTTAAGTCCGCAGGGTCTAGTGGACGACGTTCGAACCTGTTTTTGAAAAATTAAAAATCACCTTTTTTGTAATCTTCTTTAAATTCTTCCCAGTCAATATATTCCTTGATTTCCTCAACATTAGATGGTAATTCTAGAGATCCATTAGTAAAATCTACTGCTACCCACTTATTTTCTTTAGGATTATAAATTTTTAACCAAGAATGCAAAGATCTTCTAGGAAAATTCTTTTTTCTTTTTAAATTCCCATGAATAAATTTAACTGGTATATTAAAACTTCTTAAGGCTGTTCCGAAAATTTTTGTAAGAGAACCACAAGAAATTAAATGCCTGTCTATCATTCCTTCTAAAGAAGTAAATCTAGAATCGCTTAATGATTTAGCATTACTTTTTTTGTTTCCATATAAATTATATAAATCTTCTCTTATCCTTAATAAGCACTGCATTAAATTATCTTCTTGATTTGCATCTTTTATTTTTTCCGAAAATTTTTCTGGTAAATTTTCTTTGATTTCTAAATATTCCTCGAGAGTATCCGAATTAGAATATTCTGATAGTTTTATATTTTCTAAAATATTTTTTAAACTTTCTTGGTCTTTTTCTTTATTTTTCTCTTTAAAGGTAGAAAATTCTGAGTTCATAGTTTCTTTCATATTTTTATTAAACTTACCTTTTTATTATATCATAGGTTCGAACCTTGTTTAACCCTAATTAAAAAAGCCTCTCCAATAGAGGCTTTTTAAGTCCGCAGGGTCTAGTGGACGACGTTCGAACCTGTTTTATCATCTAATCCTAGGATATGGAGCAATGTTAAAAATTATTTAGCTACCTTTCTGTATAAAACGCGCTTAAAATCATCGATTTATGATTTCTTTAATTTTTTTCTTATTCATATCGCAAAGCATCAATTGGATTAAGACTGGCTGCTTTCTTAGCCGGCCAATAACCAAACACAATTCCTATTAAAGTAGAAACACCAAAAGCTAATAATATTGACCATAGGGAAACGCTTGTTGTAATATCACTAAATCGAGTAATCATCATTGAAGTAATCCAACCTAAAATAATTCCAATTGTTCCTCCAATAAAAGTAAGCGCTATCGCTTCAAAAAGAAACTGTAAAGTAATATCCCTATCTTTAGCGCCGATGGCTTGGCGAAGCCCGATTTCACGGGTTCTTTCCGAAACCGTAGTTAACATCATATTCATAATACCAATCCCGCCAACAACAAGAGAAATGCCGGCGATTGCTCCCAGTAATAAAGTAAGAGTTCCAGACACAGAAGACATAGTTTCCAAAATATCTTCCTGATTCATAATGGAAAAATCTGCTTCGTCTGGATTTGAAATATTATGACGGATTAACAAAAGAGCGGTAATCTGTTCATCAACAACTGACATATGCTTCTCATCCTCAACTTGAATATTAATAGTGCTAACATAATCGTTACCTGATAAAAAACGTTGAGCAGTTGATATAGGAATATAAATTATATCATCTTGGCTTCCAAACCCAGTGCCCCCTTTAGATTCAGCAACGCCTATTACCGTAAAACTAATGTTATTAGTTTTAATTTTTTGTCCTATAGGATTTGAATTTTCACCAAATAAATCATCACGGGTTGTCGACCCTAAAACTGCTATTTTTGATGAATTTTTTACGTCTTGTTCAGAAAAGAATGTTCCAATATCCATCTCCAGATTTTTTACTCTGGTATATGAAGCAACAGTTCCAAGAATCGATGTATTTGTATTTGTTCCTTTGGCAACAATCTGATACTTGCTGGAAACTTCTGGCGCCACAGCTTCTATAAAAGAAATTTCTTGCTCAATAGCCTCGGCATCGTCTATGTCAATTGACTGAGCAGAACCGCGGCCTGAGCTTACTTGAATTCCCGGACCTTGCTTAATACCAGGAGAAACCATTAATAAATTTGACCCAATGGATTTAATACTTTCTTCAATAGAAACTCGAGTTCCTTGACCAATAGAAATCATGGCCACAACTGATCCAACGCCAATAACAATACCTAAAATAGTCAAACCTGACCTGACCTTATTGGCAAAAATAGAAAAATATACTTCTTCAAGTAAATCACTGATAAACATAAATTTTATTCTTTAATTTGTTGAACCATTTTAGAATTACGATTGATAACATCCTCAATAATTTTTCCGTCTTTAAGAGAAATTATTCGTTTGGCCTGCTCGGCAATATATCTTTCATGAGTAATAAGAATAACTGTCCGTCCTTGCTCGTTTAATTTTTGAAAAGTTTTAAGAACAACCTCACCAGTTTTACTGTCAAGATTACCAGTCGGTTCATCAGCCAAAATAATAGTTGGATTATTAACCAAAGACCTGGCAATAGCTACCCTCTGCATTTGACCTCCTGAAAGCTGGTTAGAAAGATGATGAAAATGAGATTCATTCATTCCAGCGTCTTGCAGAGCTATTTTTGCGCGTTTTTCCCGTTCGCCCCTCTTAACGCCCAAGTAAACAAGAGGTAAAACCACATTACGAAGGACAGATGTCCGCGGTAGTAAGTTAAATGATTGAAAAACAAATCCAATTTTGCTTTTACGAATATCTGCCAGTTGGCTCTTGGAAAGACAAGAAACATCTTTGCCTTCAAAAAGATACTTACCGCTGGTTGGAACATCCAAACAACCCAAAATATGCATCAATGTTGATTTACCTGATCCAGAAGGACCAATAATCGCCACAAATTCACCATCATCAATCTTAAAAGAAACACCTCTTAGTGCATTAGTTTCTACATTGCTACTTTTGTATGTTTTAACTATATTCTGAACCTCAATCATAATTTTGAACGCATCATTCTCATTATATTCATTTCGCCACCATACTGCTTATTCGAATCATTATTGGGTTTAATATTACTTGATGCTGAATTTGAGCCTGATAAACCTGTGGTTTGATTAGTAATAACTTTATCTCCTTCTTGGAGCCCACTAATAATCTCAGTGTATATATCATTGGAAAGCCCAATTTCAACCTGCTGACTTGCAATAACATTATCCTTTGACAAAATTTCTACATAACTAACATCGTTATTATATTTTATGGCAGCATTGGGTACTAAAAGAACATTCTGTGCTTCTTTAGTAATAATCACGACTGAAATACTCATACCTTGCTTTATCCTTTTTTCATCTTCACTATCAATGACAATTTTGATATCATACGATACTACACCTTGACTAACCGTACCCATAACACCAACTTCTATTACTTCCCCAGTGACGCTTAAATCATCTATGGCATCAAAAGTAATAGTTGCTTTTTGCCCTACTTCCACATTAGTAATATCCACTTCATTAAGAGTAATCTCCGCTATTTTCTGTTTAGCAATAAGAGTCGCCAGTTTTGTGACGGACGAGACAGAATCCCCTTCTTCAACATTTAATTCTGTAATTATTCCCGCAAAAGGAACTTGGATATAATGTTGGGCCAGTTTTTCTTTTGCATCTGATAAAGCATATTCATATCGCTTAATGGTAAGATTCTGCGTTTCAATATCCAGATCGATATTATCCAATACTTTTGTTTCGTCAGCGAGTAATTGTTTAATTGATAAAATCGAATTCACATTGTTAATAAGTAATAAGGTAAAGGTATTAAGTTGCGAGATATGAGAATCGGAGATAGTAGTAGAAAAAGATGATATAAAATTTTCTGCTTCTGTCATTTCTTGGTATTTTTGCGCCACATTAGATGATTGCCGGACTAAATCTAAAAGAGCTCTATTCATATCATAAGTTTTATCTAATATATTCCCCATTTGATCATATGAAGAACCATAGTAGAGGGCAGAATATTCTTCACGAATTAAATCATATTCCTTTTCTACAACAATATATTTTTTCTCAGCCTCATTCTCAATATTGTGATTCCAAAAAGATAATTGATTTAAACCACTACCATACACACTAAGATAAAAATGAACCGTACGAAGATAATGATCAATATCATTTGTATCGTTATTCAGGCTACTTTCTAAAAACATATCCTCTAAAATAGGCATCATTGTAGACAAATCTTTAAAAATATTAGTTAAAAGATCTAATCCATCTTCATAAGTTTCGACGAGAGATTCTTCTGCCGTTCCTTTAATATCATCATCTTTTTTTGCATTAGCTAAATCAACTTCCGCATCCAAAACAGCTTTTTGGGCATCTCTCGTATTAAGTTGGGCAATAAGAGTACCTTTTTTAACTTCTTGATTATTTTTAACACCAACGCGCACAACATCACCAGAGACTTTTGGCGAAATGTCCGTTTGATCTGAAGTTGAAACTTGTCCCGAACCAGAAACAGAAACTACTAAGGTACCTTTTTTAACACTTGCCATAGCGTATTGTACTTCATTTTTATTTTTTTTGGATAATAAATTTTGATAACCAAAATAACCACCACTAGTAATTAACAAAACAATAATCCCGGCTATAACTTTATGCTGAAGTATTTTCTTAAATAATCTTAAAATCATATTTATATAATTTATCTAAAAAGAAAATAAAGTAGGTTTTTGCGGAGGTTTCGTATCATTTTCATTAAAAATTCGTATAAGCTTAGCATTGATTTTCCCTTGCTTATCAGGATGCCCAATAATTACAACTAAATCGCCGACTTCTAATCCATTTTTTATTATTTCCCTACCTCTTTTAATTATCGTGTCTCCCGTAATCATAGTTACCATCTCTATATTCTTACGTCCTTTAATCACAAACCCAGAATCATTAAGTTCAATAATTTCTCCAAAAATGCCATGGCTTTCAATAAAATCTCCGCCAGGTAAATCCCATTGCCAATCGCCAAAAAAACCAACTTGTGGCCCAGCAAAATTTTTGTGATATTCTTCGGCCCAACGATAGGAAAATAGTGCTTTCATCCCGCCAACAAACATACCAGCGCTGAATATTAAAACAATCACAACAAAACCAGCAAGCCCAATAATAATCCATTTGATAGTATCGCGTTTTATTTTCTTGCTTGATTCATTAAAAGATTGTTCTATTTGAGAATTATTTTGTTTTTCTTCATTCATAGAATATATAAATTTTAATTTATTTTATTTTTAAAAAGTAATTTTTATACGACATTATGTATTAAATAATCCAATAATAATCTTTTTTTATATAAAAATAATCTAAGCGTAAAGAGAGCTATCCCAAGGCTTGTCACAAAAGCTACAATACCCATAATCGGCAATAATTCCAAAATAGCTAAACTAAAGTCCTGCCATAAAATAGCAAATGTGCTTAAATCACTAATGGCGGTAGAAATGAAATAAGAAACGCCAGAATTTTCAATTTGATTAACGAGTATTGTCCAAGAAAAAGGTACTGTAATAATTGAAAGAGCTAAAAGAAGAAGAAAGCTAAACAATAATCTTCTTGTATGTTGTAACTCCTGTTCTCGCTTAATCGCCAGAATTATGCGATCAAAAAGACCCACGGGAGGTTCTGCGGGTTTAATGCGCGAGAAAAATTTTTCAAAATCTTGTATCATAACTCTCTATATATTAATACGTTTTAGAAAGCTATTTTGGTTCATTTTTCTTCTAAAAGTTTTCTTAGTATTGCAATTCCCCGTCTATGGCGGGTTTTTACGGTATTAATGGATTTAGATAAAATTTCTGCTATTTCCCGAAAAGTAAAATGATCATTATAATGAAGCAACAATACAGTACGATATGCTGGCGATAATTTTTTCATCACTAAATTTAACATTTTTTCTGTACTTACTTGTTCAAAAAGTTCGTCTGGAATAGGCCCTGTATCAACAAGTGTATCAATAATAGCATTTTTCCCTTCTACATCATTAAACGCTGAAAATGGTATTGCTTTTTTCTTTCTCAGAAAATCAATTGCCGTATTTTTGGCAATGCTAAAAATCCAAGTTTTAAAACTTTTTTTCTGATTAAATTTCCTAAAATTACGCCATACTTTTACAAAAACTTCCTGGGTTATATCTTCAGAATCTTCAAGGCTACCTGTGTATTGGTAGACAAAATTATAGATTAATTTAAAGTAGCGTCTAACTAAAACCTCCAACAATTCTTCATCTCCTTTTAGATAATTAGCTATTAATTGTTCGTCTCTATAATTTTCCATAATATTATAAAAATAATTCTTTCATTAAATTTCCATTCTTATCGGACAATGATCAGAAAAAATCACTTTATTTAGAATAAAATCTTTCTTAATATTTAGAATTATAAATGTTATCCTATCAAAGATTCCATTACAGAACAATAAAAAAATCATAAAATCCAAAACTAGCAATTAGTCCGAGCAACTTAAATGATTCTAAAAAACCAATTCTCCATAAATACATTATACTATGAATTCGAATCTTCTTTAACTCTAATTAAAAAGCCTCTCTAATAGAGGCTTTTTAAGTTCGCAGGGACTGATAGACGACATTCGAATCTGTTTTAGGTAAAATTAAAAGAGCTCTGTGCTTGAGCTCTTTTTTATCATTTTTATTATCACTTTAAGTCATCTACAGAAGGAGGTTGATTATCAATAATTACTTCTGCCCTAGCACAAGCAATTATCTCACCATGACTATCCAATAACATAAGAATAATCTCCCCTTCTGCCGTAAAAAACTTATCAGAATCAGTCCAGACTTCAATTCTTTTATCATTGAATAAAACACAGAATTCTTTTTTATCAAAACCTTGTAAATAACCTCGAATTAACCCCTTTTGATGCCACCTTCTTGCTATTTCATCAAAAACAAATCCTCCTTTTGGGTCTCTAATTTGAAATGCCGCAACGCGCATTTCAGATTGATGGAATATTTGAGGTGCCTCGAGGCCTTCCTGAACAGTAATTGGGTTTTCCCTCTCAATATTAGGCAAATCTAATACTTCAATCCTCCATTCAACACTGCTTGTATTTAAAAAGAAATAATAAATTATTCCCAAAAATCCAATTCCAATTACTACTAAAATTAACAATCTTTTCTTTTTCATTTCTTCTCATCTCCTTTTGAAATTTTTTATTTTAATATTAACTACCTACTATATAACTAACCACTAATCATAGGTAATGATCAGTTATATAGCAGATAGTAGAAATATTATTTATCAAAGAACAAAAAATATCCTATATTAGGATATTATAAATATAACATATTTTATGTTAATAGTCAATGTTTGCAGGGGCAGCAGGACTCGAACCTGCAACTCTTCTTTTGGAGAGAAGAAGTTTACCATTAGCCTATGCCCCTATTTTTTTAGCAAATAATCGGTATATTTCTTTTAATAATCTTGCCAATGCACGATCGTGATATATAATAGCTACACAGCCAGGATAATTATCTCGTATTCTCTTTCCGGTGTGTGGTTTTAAAAAGGTTTTATTAAACTGAGTTTTGGGAATTTTAGTTAAATTAGACCAAAAATCTTTTTGTATATTTTCGTTGTGATAAGAATGTAAATGCATTAAAACTCGAAGTTTACTTTCCTCTATTTGAAAACCCTTTCGAAATAATATTAGGAATGTTTTTATCAAACTGGGGTCGGAATTTACAAATCTGATTGACTCATTATAACCTTTTGCACCTTCGCACCAATATAACAACGCACAATATATCTTTGCCTGTTTTATATCCCATTTCGTTATTTTTACTATTTTTTCAACAGCTAACTTTATCTTTCTTTTTTCTTTTTCTCGTTTTTCCTGCCACCTCACTGCAGATTTATAATAAGGTAATAGACGTCTTTCATTAAGTCTTTTTATAGCTTGTTCATCTAACTGAATATTTCTTACCCATAAAGAAACGGTACTTTTAGCAATATGAAGCTTATCAGCTATCTCTTTGATAGAATAACCTTTAGCTCGTAATTTAAAAGCTTTTTCTTTAATTTTGATAGGAAGTCTACTCATAATCGAACCGCACCAAACGGTTATATTATCACCATTCTATCTTAACATTCTTGATTCTTTTGTCAATATACAAGGACTTTATTAATAATCTTACTATCTATTTTTTCATTTCTTTATGAAGCGTGTGTTTTTTGCACCAAGAGCAATACTTTTTTAATTCTAACTTACGCTCAACAGTTTTTTTATTCCTGCGTGTATAATAATTAATGTGCTTGCACTCTGTGCATTGTAATCTTACTATAAATTCTTTTTTCATACTATTGTTTATTGCTAATTGTTATTATTTACTATCCATAAATCGATTTGAGCCGAGAGTCGGGATTGAACCGACGACCTTTTCATTACCAATGAAATGCTCTACCACTGAGCTATCTCGGCGCATAATCAAAAAAACTTAATAAATGCTTCTTCACAATATTTATCTATCAGTCTCTTTAATTTTGTATTTGAAACATAAATTGTAAGGGTGCCATGTTTACTTTTATTTTTATAAGTACCTCCTTTGCTTTTTCTAATAGTAGATGCTGTAAACCTTGAATAGGTAATATCAGTTTCTTTTTGCCAAAAGCTTAATACTTCTTCTAAATTAATATCATCAAACACATTTAAAGCAGCCCTTATTTTAAAATCTTCAACTGCACAAATCGTTTTTAAAAACGCTAAAAAGAGTTTTATTATCTTAGGATCTGAATTAGTTAATACTACGCTATATTTATTCTTCTTTGTTCCTTCACCTAAGAATAATCCGATCCCTAAATTGAAAAGCGCCACATCCTTCTTAGTCTTTAACCTTTTAATCTTAAAAGGATTTCCTTTTGAATTATATTTTAGATAATTCGCCTCATCTCTAGGCCGCCTTGGAATATTGTATTTATCCATCCAATACCTCACCCCCGACAGAGAATAGCCTACATTTCTAGATATTTCCATCATAGATAAACCACCCTCATATAACTTTTTTAATTTTTTTTCGATATCATGATGAGTGGGTGCGGTAGGACTCGAACCTACGTAGACCTAAGGTCGCGAGATTTACAGTCTCGTGCAATTGCCGCTATGCGACGCACCCGTAAATGAGCCGAGGAGAGGACTTGAACCCCCAACCTGATGCTTACAAAGCAACTGCTCTACCATTGAGCTACCTCGGCTTTTTATTATTAGCTACCCTTCTTTCCATATAGCTCTATAAATAAACCTTGGATGACATTATCTTCTTTATCCAATCTATAAGCCTCAAGTAAAACCCAGCGAGCAGAAGAAAAATCTTCTTGCCAAAGGTAAATACGAGCTAAATTTTTAAGAGCGACTATATCTCCTGAATCATTTTCAATTTCTTTCAATAATTTTTTTTCTTCTTGTTTTATATCCAAAATGTGTGAAAAATCTGTATCGTCTTCTACTAATTTTTCTTTATTAAAGGATTTGATAATCTTATTCTCTTCATCCTCGGTTTTGTTGTTTTTTCTTTTCCTAATATTCGCCAAGTTTTTAAAAATCGTTCTATCAATTCTCAAAATTATTATGCGTGAACGAATTAAGAATTTCTCTACAAAAAGAGTTAATTGATTGCAAGCCTTCTGATAATTCTCTTTATTAAAAATTCTATGAAATTTTCCTAAAAATTTCTCTTTTTCGTTTATTACTACCTTTTCTTCTGTAATTTTTTTACCTTTTTCACCTTTTTGATTCTTAAATATAAAGATCAAGCCAGTTATACCTAAAAGAATCAAAAGGGGTGGGAGAATATCAAACATATTAAATTTTGAAACGAATAAAGCGACCTATTTCTATGTTCTCGCCAAATTTAGCAACAGCTTCTTGAATTAATTGATCAATATTTTTAGTCTCGTCTTTTATAAAAGCCTGCTTATTCAAACAAGTTTCCTGAAACTCTTTTTCGAGCTTTCCTTCAACAATCTTTTTTACAATTTCTGGTGATTTATTACTCTTTTTAAATTCCTCTAAATATTGCTTCTTCTTTTCTTCAATTAATTCTTCAGGAACTTTTTTAGAAGAGACATATTCTGGATTTAAAGCTGCTATATGCATTGCCAGATTATAAGCTAATTTCTTAAAATCAGGATTCTTAGCCACAAAGCTAGTCTCACAACGTAATTCAACTAAAGATCCCAACTGATTGTTTGAATGAATGTAGGTTTCTATTATCCCACATTTTGTATCATTATCTTGCTTTTTCTCAGCGCGTAATTCTCCCTTTTTCTTTAATATATCACTCGCCTTAGAGAAATCTCCTTTTGCCTCTTCCAAAGCTTTTTTGCATTCCATTACAGGAGCAAAAGTTTGCTTTCTTAATTTTTGAACATCATCAATAGATATAGCCATTATTTATTATTATTTATTATTTACCTTTCTTTGCCTGTTCTATGGCTTCATCTACTTTATTTAGAATATAGTCAATCGAAGATTTTGCGCTATCATTAGCAGGGATTGGATAATCTATAAGAGTTGGATCATCATCGGTATCTAAAACTACAACAATAGGAATCTTTATTTTCTGTGCTTCTCTTACTGCAGTGTCATGTGTTTTAGGGTCTATTATAAACAAGGCATCTGGCAATTTAGTTGTATTTTTCAAACCGATAAATTGCGCTTCTAATTTAATCATTTCATCATCTAATTTTTTCCTCTCGTGCTTAGTGTATTTCTGCCATTCACCAGATTCCTTTTTTTCTTCCAATTCCTTCAAGTGCTTAATCCTACCATTTAATGTTTTGAAATTTGTTAAAGTTCCCCCTAACCAACGATTGGTAACATAAGGAAAATCATACTTCTCCGCAAGTTCTTTAATCCTTGCTCTTGCACCTGCTATGGCCCCAACAAAGAGAATTGAGCCTTCTTTTTTAACTATTCCCTTAATAAAATCTAAAGCTATTTCTAGTGCTTTTGTCGTCTCTTCTAAATCAATAAAAGACAGCTCTGTATAGGATTTAACAGTAAAATATCCAGCTTGAGGATGATTACGAGTTCTACTATGACCATAGTGTACTCCAGCCTCTTGCATTTTAACTTCATCAATTGTTTGTTTTTTTTCTTCTTCCATATTAGTATGTTTTTTAAATTTACCACAAAAGGTAATAAGAATCAAGAAAATATAAAAAACACTACGACTTTTTGTCGTAGTGTTACAGTGGGGCTTGTCCTCACAATAGAGAACTTTTTTTATATTACCATATCTTATAGACCGATGTCAATCCTGATAATTCCACTTATTGCTTTTTCAATCTTTTTTTGGTATTATAAAAATTACTAAATGCATATGAAAAAAGATATTCATCCAAAATATAATACTAAAGCAACAGTAACCTGCGCTTGCGGAGCTAAATTTTATATTGGCTCTACAGTTGATAGTATGGAAATCGAAATTTGCTCACGCTGTCATCCTTTCTTCACCGGCAAGAAAAAATTAGTAGATTCTGCTGGGCGTGTTCAAAAATTCAAAAAACGACTTGAAAAAACAGAAAATATTAAAAGTAAAAAAATTGTTCTAAAAAAAGCTAAAAAAGTTACATCAAGTAAAACTAAGGAATTAAAGAAAAAAGAAGAAAAAAAAGAAGATAAATGAAGCTAAAAGAGCTAGAGACAGAAAAAGAAGAACTTTTTAAGAAACTCAGTAACCCTGAGTTTCTTTCAAATAAAAAAAATTTCGAAGAAGCCTCACGTAAATTAAAAAAAATTGAAGAAGAAATAAATTCCCTTAGGACATTCGCAAAGATAGATAAAAGGATAAAACAAGCAGAAGAGATATTAGCTGAAGCAACAGATGATGAACTTTTATCTCTTGCCGAAGAAGATATCAAACAGAATAAAGAATTAAAAGAAAAACTTTTAATTAAAATAGAGGATAAAAAACTTGAAGATAATAATGCTATTAAAATTGAAGGTATTGTAATCGAGATTAGGGCTGGTACTGGAGGCGGAGAAGCTGCTTTGTTTGCTCAAGATTTATTTAGAATGTATAACCGCTATGCCGAGAACAAAGGATGGACAACTAAAATTATCCACATGAACAAAACTCCATTGGGAGGCATAAAAGAAGGAGCAATAGAAATAAATAGCAAAGATGCATTTGAAAATTTAAAATATGAAGCTGGTGTACATCGAGTTCAAAGAATCCCACTTACTGAAAAATCCGGACGTATTCATACTTCTACAGCAACAGTAGCTATTCTTCCTCAAGTTAAGAATGTACAAATAGAAATCAAAACAGAAGATATCGAAGAAAGTTTTTTCCGTTCTTCAGGTCCAGGAGGACAAAATGTTCAAAAAGTAGAATCAGCAGTGCGTCTTGTCCATAAACCTTCAGGTTTGACAGTTGTATGTCAAAGCGGAAGAAAACAAAAAGAAAACAGAGAAAAAGCCCTAGAACTTCTAAAAAATAAAGTTCTTATTCAAAAACAGGAGGAAACGGTTGGAAAAGAAGAAAAAGAAAGACGTGACCAGATAGGTCACGCCGAGAGATCAGAAAAAATTCGTACATATAATTTTCCGCAGGATCGTATTACCGATCATCGTGTTAAAAAATCCTGGCACAATATAGAACAAATCCTTGATGGGAATTTAGATGAAATGATTAAAGGTATTAAAAAGGAATATCATCGGGAGTAACCTCACCTGACTCTTCTTCTAAGACAGGAAGGTCTTCTGTCTTTGATTTTGCCTCTTCTGGAGGCATTTTTAATTTCTCTTCTTGCTGTACTCCTCGAGGACCAAAACTAATATTTTCAGAAATAATTTCAGTCTTTGTTCTTTTCTGTTCATTTTTATCAACCCAGCTTCTTGATTTAATTCTTCCTTCTACAAGTACCAAACGTCCTTTTGCAAGATATTGGTTACAAAGCTCTGCCATTTTCCCCCAAACCACTACATTATGAAATTCTACTTCTTGTTGTTTTTCTCTATTCGCATTCACCCATACCCTATTAGTAGCCACTCCAAAATTAGCTACTGATTTACCAGAAGGCGTATTACGAAGCACAACATCTCTAGTAAGATTACCTAGAATAAATACTTTGTTTAGATTCATAATTTTATTATTGTTAAAGTTTATTCCCGCCGTTTTCTCCCACACATTTATTCTTCTTCAAGAATTTCATTAAGTTTTTTATCTAATTCCTCAAGACTAATCACCTTTTCTTTTTGAGGTTCTTTTTTCGTTGCTTCTTGTGTTTTACTTTTTTCTTCTTCCTTCTCTTCTTCCTTCTTTATAGGCTTTCTAAAAGTAATTGAAGGAGCTTTCTGTTTTTCTTTCGGTTTTATACCTAATACCATAAAACGAACAAAGTCATCGTTCAACCTAAGGTCTTCTTCTAAATGTACCAATAAATCTTTAGGAAGTTCAAATTGAATATAACCAAAATAGGCGTTCCTTTCCTTTTTTATAGGATAGGCTAATTGTTTTAACTGAGGCGATTGACTAAAGATTATCAAAGCTTCACGTTTTTCTAATTGTTTTAATAAATTATCAAATTTTTTCTCTATCTCTTCCTCGCTTAATCGAGACGAAAACCAAAAAGATAATTCATAATTTTTGTTCTTTTGTTCCATAAATCTAATTTTTTGTAATTTGTTTCAATAACTCTTTTCCTATTTTAGGATTTTCTTTTAAAAATCCTCTTGTGGCTTCAAAACCTACACCTAATTTTATGTCCCCGAAAGTATACGTCATCCCACTTTTTGTAACGAGATTATCTTTAATCCCCATATTCAATAAATCACCATAATAAGAAATACCTTCATCATAGAGAATATCGAATTCCGTTTCTCTAAAAGGTGGCGCAACTTTATTTTTTACTACCTTTGCTTTTATGCGCGAGCCTATTATCTCATCTCCTTTTTTAATTTTAGCCCTTCTTTTCAATTCAATCCTGACTGAAGAATAAAATTTTAAAGCTTTTCCTCCTGGAGTAGTAACAGGATTACCAAACATCATCATTCCAATTTGCATTCTTGTCTGATTAGTAAAAATAATTGCCGTATTGGTTTTATGCGAAATCGCAGCTAATTTTCTTAAAGCCCTGCTCATTAATCTAGCCTGTAACCCAATTTGCTGATCACCCATTTCTCCTTCTATTTCGGCTTTAGGAGTTAATGCTGCTACTGAATCGACAACTATCAAGTCTACTACGCCTGAACGGACTAAAGCTTCTACTATATCCAATGCCTGCTCCCCATTGTCTGGTTGAGATATTAATAACTCCTTCGTTTTTACACCTATTTTACGGGCATATTCTGGATCAAGAGCATGTTCTGAATCAACAAAAGCTGTTTTTCCTCCTTTCTTTTGAATTTCAGCAACAATATGAAGAGTCAAAGTAGTTTTTCCAGAAGATTCAGCTCCATAAATTTCAATTATTCTTCCTCGCGGAATACCTCCCACACCTAAAGCTAAATCCAATGAAGGCGATCCGGTTGGGATAACATCAACATCAACTTTCTTAATCCCGCCCAATCTCATTATTGCACCCTCACCAAATCGATCCTGAATATCTGCCATCGTCTTTTCTAAAGCATCTTCCTCTTTTTTAGAAGGATTAATCTTACTTTTTTCCTCTTTGTTTAAAGATTTAGCCATATGTGAATATTTATTCAAATGGAATAAAAGAATGTATATTCTAAGCCATATTAACAGTTTTAGAAAAATATCGCAACCCAAAATTAGCTTGAATCCAATTCTTCAGAAATTGTATAAATAATTTGACGAATTAAAACCGTTGAATATCCTAAAATATTTACTGCTTCAAATTGAATATTATTAAGCCCTGGAGACAGAATAATCTTTTCATTAAAAACACCATTCTCTCCAAAAGAAGTTTCTTGCTTTTTAATAAAAAATCTTTTTGCACGAATTACTTTTCCAGAAATTATAAGCTCTTGTTCGTATGTAGTAAAATCACTATCTGGTGAATAAAGAACAATTTTCGCAGGAAGAATGAAAAAACTAGCTTCGTAAATAAAATAGAATAAAATCAATCCCAAAAAAAGATATTTTAATATTTTAGGGCAAACATTTTTAAAAAAAGAAATAAATTTTGATTGGTAAACTGAAAACCTATTCTTTGGGAACAAATCATGTTCACCAGAAGTCAAGCTCCTTCCATTGCTTTCTTGATAAAGCTCCAAAACTTTTTTATCATCTACTTTTAAAAAATTAGCATATTTTTTTATCATTCCCCTTAAATAAACAGGCGGTGGTAAATCTTTATACTCATCATTCTCTAGATCCTTAAGAGAGGATAATAAAATCTTTGTTTCTTCAGAAACTTTTTCCAAAGTCCATCCTTTTTCCTGGCGTATCTTTTTTAAAAAAGCGCCGCACAATAAAATTTCTTTATTGTTCATAATTTTCTTCTTCTTCTTTTATAAAAACCTCTCTTGGTTTAGCCCCATTTACCGGACCAACTATTCCTTTTTCTTCTAAAATATCTAAAAGTCTGGCAGCTCTTGCATAACCAACCCGTAATCTTCTTTGTAATAACGAAGCCGATGCTTTTTTAGCTTTTATGACTACATCATAAGCATCTGGATACAATTCATCTTCTTCTCTTGTCTCAAAATCAATGCCACCAGAAGATGATGTCCCTTCTATAAACTCTTCTAAATCTTCAGCCAAACCATTTTCTTCTTTTCCAACCTCTGATTGATTAACAATAAACCTCACTAAATTATTAACTTCTTCTTCTGAAACATAGGCGCTTTGGACTCTTCGTGGTTTAGAATAATTAGGAGCAAGGTAAAGCATATCTCCGCTACCCAAAAGTTTTTCTGCTCCACCCATATCTAAAATAGTTCGTGAATCTACTTGTGAAGCTACCTGAAAAGCAATCCGTGCTGTAATGTTTGCTTTAATTAAACCAGTGATTACTTCTACTGAAGGTCTTTGTGTAGAAACGATTAGATGAATTCCTGTTGCTCGAGCCATTTGCGCTATTCTAATTATTAAACCCTCTAAATCATGCCCATAACGTGCCATTAAATCAGCTAATTCATCGATAATTATTACTATATATGGCAATGGCATTTCCTTTTTTGCGAGAACTTTTAAATTATACCCCTCGATATCACGACTTTTATACTCAGAGAGCAAATTATATCTTCTCTCCATTTCATTTGTTGCCCAACGAAGTGCTGGAAGTACTTTTTTATAATCGGTGATAACTGGTGTCAAAAGATGAGGTATTTCATTGTAATGGGAAAGCTCAACTCTTTTAGGATCTACCAATATCAACCTTAAAGTTTCTGGAGAATTTTTAAAAAGAAAAGATAAAAGAATACTATGGATACATACAGATTTTCCTGAACCCGTAGACCCAGCTATCAATAAGTGAGGCATTTTACTTAAATTTGTCAGCAATGCTTCACCCTTTACATTTCTTCCTAATGCAAAAGATAAAGATGAAGCAGTCTTTTGAAAATCACATTCTTTTAATAAACTTCCTAATCGCACTAATGAAATTGATTTATTAGGAACCTCAATACCAACTAATGATCTTCCAGGAATAGGGGCTTCCATTCGCAACGGATGAGCTGCTAATGCTAAAGATAAATCATTTTGAAGTGCGGTAAGACTAGAAAGTTTTACGCCTTCTGCTGGCTTAAGAGTATATTGAGTAACAGTTGGGCCTACGTTTACTTCCCCCATCTCTACGTCAATTCCAAAATTTTCAAGAGTTCTTTTAATAATATTGGCATTAGCCCTAATATCACCAACTCGAGGATGAATACTTTCGGTTTCCAACAAATCTAATGTCGGAAATTTATAATTACTTTTTGATGTTATAAAAGCATGCATCTTATTTTCTTCTTTAATCTTTTCGTCTTTTTGTTTCTTATCACCAACGTCTTCAATCATTCGTTCTGATTTAGAAATCACTTCTTTTTCCACAGATTCTGGGAAAGAGGAAATCTCTGATTCTCTTTCTTTCTCTTCTTCCTTTTTTGAAAATCTGAGTGGAATATTCAAAACCAATAAAAATCCCGAAATTAAAACAGCTATATATATAATCAAAGTAGCCCAAAAGCCCAAATAATTTTTTAATAGAGAGCCTATGGAACCAATAATACCTCCTCTACCATTAGCAAAAATTTCAACAAGAGAAAGAATAGAAAGCAATATAAAAAAGCAACCTTGAAATGTAAAAGTTGTAAGATTAATTTTTTCAGTTAAAGAACGGAAAAAATTAAAAGATATTAATAAAAAAAGGATAGGTAAAACAAAATACCCCCATCCTAAAAGATAATCAAAAACTTTAAATATTAATCTCCCTATAGGACCAGCGAGATTAAAAGAACTCAATATCAAAATTAAAGCCAAACACAAAAAGAGAATTGCATAGATGCTATTCTTAATCTCTACATTCAAAGGGGTCTCTGGAATTATCTTCTTAAAAAACCCTCTCCCGTTTTTCAAAAAATTAATTTTTAGTCCTCTCTTTTTCTTTTTACTCATTATCTTTATTTTAACAAAAAAAGGGCTGTTAATAAAGCCCCATTTGAATAATCTCTCTTAGATTTTTTACTCTCTATGTATATCTATCTGCTACCTTAGAAGCTCCGTAAGACTCAGGCTTTGTTTTAACATTAAATCCTGACCCCCTAACCATACCAATTATTTCCTGAAGCATCTCCTTAGTTTTTCCTTTAGAGCCAATATCTACATGAACCTCAAAATCAAAATCAATATTTTTATTTTGGGATAAATTAAATAAAACTTCCTCAGCTAATTTCAAGGACATTATCACTTCTTGATAAATTCTTTGTCTTAAATTGTCTATCTTTTTTTGATTAACTCTTCTCCAAAAAAATCTCCCTCCATGCCCAAGACGATAGACAACAATAGCACTAACAAAATCTGTTGTTCCGTGATTTGCAGAATCTGTTCCAATTATAACTTTATATTTTTCTTTAGTATCAGACTTAATATAAAAGAGAACCTCTTTTAAAAGATCCTCATAGCTAAAAGCCTTGCCACTTGGTGAATAAAACTTTTTTTTATTATCCATTATGAAATTTAATAGTTAAGAAATGGTAAAAGGCCCATTACCCTAGCCCTTTTTACAGCCTTCTTCAATAAACGTTGGTGCTTAGCACACAAGCCAGTTTTTCTCTGGGGATAAATTTTCATCTGGCTGGAAATAAAACGTTTCAAAGTTTCTACATCTTTGAAATCTATTTCCTTTTTATTTTGAAGACAAAAATAACATTGAGACATTGAAATAATTTTTAATTAATTTTTAGAATCTAACGACTAGCTAACTCCTTAAGATAAGAAATGTCTTTTTCATACTTGTCAGCTATTGCCAACACACTATCTCCATAAAAACGATAACGTGTATTAGTGGAACCAGAAAAATAAATCATTGCTGCACGCCATTCTGCATCTCTGGTTTGTTTAGCTGCTCCCCACCTGGATAAATATAAAGCAGCGGCGGCAAAAGCATCTCTAATGTCCCAAGGGTTTGCAGGATTATTCCCTGTGATTTTAGATACTTTATCCTTATAGGCCATCCAGGTTGAAGGAATAAATTGAGCTGGTCCCATTGCCCCTCCCCAACCAATCTGTTTTCCACTTCTAAACATTGGGCAAGAAACAGGCGTTGTATCAGGGTCTAACCCTAACTCTCTACAAATTTTCAAAAATGGTTCTTGATCTCTGCTTGGTTTCATTATCTCTCTCCAGCTTTTACTATATGAATCACCAGGCCGATTACAAGTACCAACATTCTGACCTAAATTAGACTCCTGCTTTAAAACTGCTAAAAGAAGAGCTGGTCTTACTCCTGTGCGACTACTAACCCAATTAGCTATTTCTAATGCTTCTCCAAAATTAACTTGAGTCTTTACTCCGATTAACTGATAAATACGCGTCCTGATCTTGTCTGCTTCCTGCCTTGATCCAGCCAACATTTGCTGATATTTATCTTCATTTCCATCAGTAGCATGCCAAAGATTAACTTTTTCACTCTCTGTTTCTTTTAAATCATTCTTTTGCAATAACTGCATTGCTAATAAACTCTGATTTTCCTCCTTATCACTTCCTAATTTCTGACTTTGTTTACCTAGAGTTGTTTTTAATCCCTCCAATTCTTCAATGCTTTCTTGAATTCTCTCCTGGATATTATTAAGAGCATTAGAATAATCAAAAAACTCACTTATCGTTCCTGATCCTAATAATATTTCCAAAAGCGACACTTGCTTTAGCTCATAAAAAGATTGTAAGGAATTTATTAAATTTTCCTTTGTCGCATCTACTTTATCGCTAGTTTTAATGATAGAACTTGTTGTTTCATCAATCCTTACATTAAGATATTCTAAATTAAGATTGGTTGATTTAATCTGAAGGCTTAATTTTGACGCCGTACTTCTCAACTGATCAATTTTGTTTTGAAGAGTTGCCTTTTCTTGTTTTGTTGTAACTATTAATCTTTCATATCCTGCTATTTCTTTTTCAACTGCTTCTAATTCTTCCTCTAGCTTGGTTCTTTCTTCATCATACAAAGCTTCGGCTTCTTTAGATTGAAAAAAAATCGGCGCTGTTACGCTAGACTGCATTATAGAAAAAAGAAAAAAACAAAAGATTAATAGAGAAAAAAATCTTTGCTTTGTTATACTTCTGTTTTGGAAAAGAGAAGAAAATATAGATGCTTTATTTTTCTCTTTGATTACTTTTTTTACAAAAGGAGAAAAAACATCTCTTACTTTCTTCCTAGAAATAGATTTAATAATCATTCTAAAAATTATTTTTATTGCTATTTTTTAGAATTATCTTCTTCTGAAACTTCTTCTTTTTTGTCTTTCAATTTACTTTCGCCTTCGCCTTCAACTCCCTTTTCACCTTCTTCTTCCTTGGCACCTTCAACTTCTACGTCTGCCACCGTTTTATCTTCACCAAGCTCCTTCTCAAGTTCTTTTTCTGTAATTGGAGCGTTTATAGTTACTACTGGTGTGTTTTCGTCAATTAAAATTTTTACTTTAGAAGAAAATTTAATATCCTTAATACAAAGTGTCTGGTCAAAATCCGTAAGCACGGAAATATCAACAATAATCTCATGAGGAATATCCATTGGTAGTGCCTCAACTTCAATTTCTTGTGTTGGTTTAACTAAAATTCCACCAAGTTTTACTGCAGGAGATTCCCCAATAAAAGTTATGGGGACACGGGCTTTAATTAATTTATCCATTTCTACTTCATAAAAATCTATATGGACAAGCGAACCATCTAAAAAATGATTACTAACCTTATATATCAAAACACCTTTTTTTTGTTCTTTCTTTCCATCTTCAATTATCAAATCAATAATATCAGTATCTCCGGCTTTTTTATAAACATCTTTAAAGTCCTGAGAATCTACTTGCAAAGAGCAAGCTGGAGTTTTCTTACCATAAAGAACAGCTGGAATAAAGCCCTCTTTTCGAAGGGATTTATTATGTTTTCCAAAAACAATCCTTTTTTTTGCTTTTAAGGTTATATTTACCATGCTAATTGATTATTCTAACGAAAAATCTCTAAAAAAGCAAGAAAATTTTTAATGATTCAAGCTTTTTTGAAAATACGAGATTCTTTCCAACGGATCTTTTGTCTCAAAAATAGCTGAACCAATGGCTACAAAATCCACTCCTGATTTTTTTATCTCTTCCAAATTCTCTTTATTCACTCCACCATCT
>CAZNBO010000001.1:21076-28639 GCA_964571515.1 uncultured Candidatus Saccharibacteria bacterium | reverse complement strand
GCTGTAGTTTTTTTTATTTTTTTCTCTTTTTTAACTGCCATGTCTTACAAATTTTTAATTTTTAATTTTTTATAAATTAATTTCTAATCTTTTTAATCTTTTATCTCTAAGCTTATTTTTAGGCAACATGCCCCTAACTGCCATTTTTAAAACTTTTTTTGGATCTTTTTCCCACATATCAGACAACTTTGTTTCTCTCAAATGACCTATGTACCCAGTATGTTTATAATAAATCTTTGTACTTGATTTTGTTTCTTTAAATGGCTTTATTTTGCTAAGATTTTCTATTACAACAAAAGCATCTCCGACTTTGTTTGGAGCATATTCGGGTTTATGTTTACCTTGAAGTATCATAGCGATTCTGGAAGCAATTCTTCCTAAAGATTCTCCTTCAATGTCTATGGTAACAATATTTTTATCCTCTTTTTCCATTTATTCTTTTTTTATTGTTTTTGGCTCTTTTACAAATTCTAATATTACTAAAGCAGAAGCATCTCTAACTTTTCTCATCGAAGTTTTAATAATTCTCGTATATCCGCCTTTTCTGTCTTTATATAACGGAGCAATTTCATAATATAGCTTATTAGCCGCTTTTTCAGGCAAATTTTCTTTAACTCTTCTTAAAGCAACAACGCTTTGTTTTTTAGCCATCGTTATCAACTTTTCTACCTTACTCCTTGCTGCCTTAGCTTTTGCTAAAGTGGTTTTAATTCTTTCCTTTAATATTAAATTAGCAGCTAAGCCTTTTAAAAGAGCTTTCCGTTGATCTGTCTTTCTATGAAATTTCTTTCCTTTTTTTAAATGCTTCATCTAGTTTACTTCAATGTATATTTTAAATTTTTAAGAATCGCTTTTATTTCTTCCAAAGATTTTGCACCCAAACCATTCATAGTAGACAATGTGTCTTCGCTATATCTTAATAAACCTGCCAAGGTCTTAACCCCATTATTTATTAAAGCTTTTTTTGTTCGAGAACCTACATCTAAGTCTTCAACAAGAATATCTTTTGGTTTTTTATCTTCTTTCTTTGAAACCACTTTTTTCTCTTTTTTTACTTCTGGAATAAATTGATCTTCAATATTGGCAAAATGATCTTTCAAAATTGTAGATGCCTTACTTAAAGCTTCTTTTGGAGAAATAGATCCATCAGTCTCGATAGAAAAAATCAAACGATTGTAATCAGTTTTTTCTCCAACTCTCATTTCTTCTACTTGAAAGTTAACTTTTTGAACAGGAGAAAAAATAGCATCAACAGCGATAGTACCTATTGGTATTTTTTCCTCTTTACGCTCTTCTATTTGTGAATAACCTAATCCTTTTTCTATTATTACTTCAATTTCTATTTTTCCTTTTTTATCTGTAATCTCTGTTATATATAAATCAGGATTCATAATATCTACTACTGAATTAGCCTCAAAATCTTTAGCATATATTTTCTTCTCGCTATCAATTTTTAATTTTAAAATTTGAGGTTCATCACTGTGTAATTTAACTCTTAATTGTTTTAAATTAAGCATTATATCTAAAACTGTATCTGCAACATAATTAATGGTAGAAAATTCATGGTGAACACCCTTAATCTTAAAAGATGTTACTGCTGCGCCTTCTATAGAAGAAAGAAGAACACGTCTTAAGGCGTTACCAATAGTTACTCCATAGCCAGGATACAATCCTTCGATTTCAAATTTTCCAGAGTTTTTTTCTTGCTCAATAATCTTTATTGAAGAAGGTAAATGAAACATAGTACAAAAATTTTAAATTATTTTTTATCTACTATAAAATTCTACAATCGAAGTAAAATCAAAAGGTAATTGTAATTCTTCTAAATCAGGGGCTGCTATAACTTCTCCTTCCATCTTATCTATATCTAACTTAAGATGCTTTGGAGGATTATATTTTTTCAATCTTTCTTTAATATCTTTAAAAGGTTCCTTACTATTACTTTGTGGTCTGATAGAAATAACATCGCCTTTCTTTAAAGTCGTAGAAGGAATATCATGTTTTCGTCCATTTAAAAAGAAATGTCCATGATTTGTTAATTGCCTAGCCGTTGTTCTAGAAAATGTAAATCCTAAACGAAAAACCATATTATCAAAACGGTTTTCTACTAATTGAGCTAAAGCATCTGGAGTAGCAATCTTCTTTTTTAACGCTATTTTAAAATATCTTCGAAATTGTTTTTCTCTCATTCCATATGATAATTTCACTTTTTGCTTCTCTGATAATTGTGTACCATATGCGGTTAATTTTTTCCTTCTTTTTCTTTTTCCTAGAATTCTAATCCCTCTCCTTACCAAAGCACACTTAGGAGTAAAACATCTTTCTCCTTTTAAAAATAGTTTTTCTCCGACTGCTCTACATTTTTTACATTTATCTTCTAACATAATATATAAATTCTTAAACCCTTCTTGCTTTTGGAGGTCGAGGTCCATTATGAGGCATTGGTGTTATATCCTTTATCATAGTAACATCAAGACCCTGATTAACTAAAGAACGAATTGCTGTTTCTCTTCCACCTCCGATTCCTTTTACATAAATTTCGACAGTTTTTAATCCAACCTTTTTTACTTTTTCCATTAAAGTTGCTACTACTTTCGACGCAGCAAAAGCAGTGGCTTTTTTAGGACCCCTAAAACCTAAGGATCCAGCTGAAGACCATGCGACAAGATCACCGTTTGAGTCAGTAATAGATACTTTTGTATTATTATAAGAAACCTGAATATAAGCCCTTCCAACTTCTAAATGTTTTTTAGGAGAAGCCTTGGATTTTTTAGAAGATACTTTTTGTTTATTTTTATTTGTATCTTCGCTTGATTTAGTAATAACTCTCTTTTTACCCATATTTCAAAATTAAAATTATTGATCCTACTTTGATGTTGGAGCTTTCTTTTTTCCAGATCCAACTGTCCTTCGTACATTTCCTCTAACTGTACGAGAATTGGTTTTTGTTCTTTGTCCCCTTAATGGCAATCTTCTTGTATGTCTTATTCCTCGATAAGAATTAATATTTATAAGGCGTTTTATATTTGCACCTACATCCCTTCTTAAATCACCTTCTGTTTTTATCTTGTTTTTTTCTATTAATTCTTTTAAAGAATTTAATTCAGAAACACTTAAATCTTTTGTTTTCTTTCGAAAATCAATATTAGCTTCTTTTAAAAGCTTTTCAGATAAAGATAGCCCTATTCCATAAATATATGTAAGAGCAATGTTTATACTTTTATCGTCTGGTATACTTATAGCTAAAAATCGAGTCATTAAATCAATTTATTTTTAAAAATTAATAAATAAAAAATATTCAAATATTAACCTTGGCGTTGTTTGTGCTTAGGATTAGAACAAATAACATAAACGCGACCTTTTCGTCGTACTATTTTACAATTCCTACAAATTTTTTTTACTGATGCTCTAACTTTCATATTTAAAATATAATCGGTTTATAGCCGATAAACAATGCGGCCACGGCTAGAATCATAAGGTGATTGTTCTACTACGACCCTATCACCTGGAAGAATTTTAATGTGGTGAAGACGAAGCTTACCAGCTAGATGAGCTAATATGTCATTTTCTTCTCCGTCTAAACGCACTTTAAATACTGCGTTACGCAAAGATTCATTTACAACTCCCTCCTTGCGACTAGCTTCTTTACTTTCAATTTCTTTTTTCTGTACCATAAAGCGTTATTAGTTTATCAAAATAAGTAGTTTTAGTCAACAAAAAGATTAATTTTCTTCAAAGAAGTAGGAACCTTCCTTATCCATAACGGCCAAAGCTTCACTTCTACATTTTCTATACCAGAATTACTTTCAAAGATTTGATCCAACTCTTTTCTGTTTTTGCCAGCAATCACCTGCTTTATTTCCTCTAAAGATAATTTATGACATAAAACTTGATTTGTTTTAACTGATATTTTTAGTGTCCCTTCATTGAAATTGGTTTTGAATTCTGAATACTCTAATTCTGGTTTTCCACAATATTCATAATCCTCGTCTTTCTCCTCGTCTGACATTGCCTGTACGTATTTAATAATATCGTCTTCGTTAAATGCGACTATGTTGACTTCTCCTTCGGCAGATACTGTAAACTTTTCTCTATAATCTCCCGCTTTTGCATCACTATCCACATTAGTAATTTTTATACCGCTTTTTGCTTCCGGTAAAACTTTTAATCCTTTAGGGATCTTATTCTGTAAATCTTCCCCAATAGAATCCATAACGATTTGAAGAATTATTTCCTCCGCATTTTTTAAATCTTCTGATGTTACTAAAGGAATAGAGCCAAAACTTCCACCAGCCATTGCTTTAGCGGAAACTCCATAAAATCCATCAAATTTTGATGTTCCTCCAAATCCTGGAATAGTAAATTTACAATCAGGTAAATTACAAGCTTCTATATTATAACCTGTCCCTGGTTTGTCGGCAGTAACTTTTACATCAATAGTAGATGATATAAGCTCCCCATTTTTAGTACTAGCACCGGGAATAACTATACGTGAATCTAAATGGAATATTTTATTATCAGGAGTTTCAAAACGTGTTGTGGCAACTAAAATCTGAGGAGAAGTAGAATAATTATTATAAATTGTAATTATCCCCTTAGCTTTTATTTCATCTTTCCCTTGACCAGTACTAGAAAATTCTTGAGTTTCGTCTGCTTTAAAAACAAATAGATTTCCAGGAATAACAGCTTCACTAAAGTTAGTAGCAAAAACGTTTCTATCAATTAAAACAGTCCCCGAAAAAGGCATTTTCATCTTCTTTGTAGTAATATTAATTTCTGCTTTAGCTAATAAAATAAATCCTAAATAATAAAAAACAATTAAAGAAAAGAATATACATAAAAAAATTTTAAATCTTTTATTTACTTTTTTTTCTTTTTTCGCAAATTTTTCTTTAAAATTAGAAGCAGTTATTGTAATATTTTCCTCACTTTCAATTTCCTCAATTTTCCTTTCAGTCTTAGGTTTATTAATAAAACGAATTGGAATTTCTTCCGTTTTAATTTCTTTTTTGCTAGACGGATAACCATTTAATTCGTGAGGTAAAAAAATATCCTTAACTTTTCTTTTATTTTTTTTAGAATTTTCCATTATTATATATTGTTTTTTAGTATATCATATATATTACAAAAAAAGAACTTATTCTAAGACCGCCTTTATTCTCCTAACTCCTGCGCTTGATGATTCTTCTTTAATAATTCTAAAATGACCTAATTCACCAGTATGTTTTACGTGAGGACCGCCACAAATTTCTTTTGAAAAAAGATTTTCATTTTCACCAATTGTATAAACTTTTACTTTTTCTCCATACTTTGATTCAAAAGCTCCAGTTGCTCCTTGTTCCTTAGCATCTTTTAGCGATATTTCTTCAAAAAATACTGGCAAATTTTTTTGAATTACTTCATTCACTATCTTTTCAACCTCTACTTTTTGTTCATCGGTAAGTTTCTTGGTATGAGAAAAATCAAAACGAAGACGCTCTGCGGTAATATTTGAACCTTTTTGCCCAACATGACTCCCTAATACCTTCCTTAAAGCAGCTAAAAGCAGGTGACAACAAGTATGAAGTTTTTTAGTTTCATCAGAAGCATCAGCTAATCCCCCTTTAAATTTACCGGCAGCAGCAGTCCGAGAAAGTTCCTGATGTTTTTTAATCTCTTCCCGAAATAACTCTTCTATATCTTTTGACATTAAAATTCCACCGTTTTTAATTCTTTTTTTATTTATCTCTTCAATACTCAATTCAATAGGAAAACCATAGGTTTGATACAAATTAAACAGATCTTTTGCATTTAAAGAAAACTCTTTAAAATTACCTTTATAATTATCAAATAATTTTTCAAATTCTTTTAATCCTTTTTCTAATGTTTTGCAAAATTTAGTCTCTTCTTTTTCTAAGTTATTCTCTATAAATTCAAAATTATGAATTAATTCAGGATATATTAATTTATAATCACCAATTATAATTTTTGCTACATCCTTAATCCAAAACTTCTTTTCAATGCCTATCTGCCAACCATAACGTATAGCCCTCCGGATTAATCGACGAACTATATATCCCTGATCGACATTAGAAGGAATAATTCCTTTATCATCCCCCATAATAAAAGTGGCAGCTTTTAAATGATCGACAATAATCTCAAATGGTTGCATATTATCTTTATATCTTTTGCCTGATAATTCTTCAATCTTTTTAATAACATTAATAAATAAATCCGTTTCAAAAATATTATTCTTATCCTGAGTTACCATAGTGATTCGTTCTAAACCACCTCCAAAATCTACATTCTTTTGTGACAAAGGTTCGAATCCTTTTTGAGAACGAATAAATTCTATAAAAACACTATTACCAATTTCAATAAAACGCCCACAATTACAATTAACATGACAAGGTTGATCACGCCATTTAGAATTTTCATGACGCCTTAAGTCTTCACCTAAATCATAAAAGATCTCACTGTCAGGTCCTCCAATTTCTCCTATAGGCATATTAGCCGGAATTCCTGAACGTGACCACCAATTTTTAGTTTCATCGTAATAAAAAATACGACCTCCTTGAAATCCATCTTTTTCAGAATAATCCACATCATTAGCTTCAATTCCATTTTTTTTAAAGATATCCTTCCAAATTTGAACAGATTCTGAATCTTTATCAATACCAATTTCTTTATTCCCTCGGAAAACAGTAACATAAATTCTTTTAGGATCTAATTTTATTTCATTAACTAAAAATTCAAAGAGCCAATTCAATTGTTCTTTTTTAAAATAATCTCCTAAAGACCAATTGCCCAACATTTCAAAAAAAGTGGTATGGCGATTATCCCCCACTTCTTCAATATCTTCAGCACGAAATGATTTTTGAACATCTACCAACCGTTTGCCTTCAGGATGAGGTTCCCCCATTAAATACGACACTAAAGGTTGCATCCCTGAACCAGTAAACAGAGTAGTTGAATCATTCTCTGGAATCAAAGAAGCAGAAGGGATTATTTTGTGTCCTTTTTCTTCAAAAAATTTTAAAAACTTTTTTCTTAATTCTTTTGAATCCATAAACTTATTAACCTTAAAGATACTTTTGCTCTTTTAATACCTCCTTTACTACCTCTCTATCATCAAAAGAGACAACTTTAGTTCCATAATCCATTGTTTTCTCATTACCTCTTCCTAAAACAACTATTAAATCCCCCTCATTGGCCCGTTTTATTGCATCTTCAATTGCCTCTTTTCTCTTTAGAAAAGAAGAATATCTATCTAAAGAAATATTTTTCTTTTTCATAAAACCTAGAAAATCATCAATGCTTTTCTGGGCAGATTCTTCTTGCGGGTCATCTTCTGTAATAATAGTTAAATCAAAAAAATCAGTTGCTATTTCTGCTAATTTTTCCCTTTCTTTTAATGGACTTTCTCCAAAATTTCCATAAACAGCAATTTTCTTCTTAGGATTTAAAATTTTAATAAAATCTATTATACCACAAAAGGCTGCCGGCGTATTTGCCTTGTCTACAATAATAGAAAAAGGTTGTTTACCATTAATGTACTCTAGTCGTCCAGGAATATTTTTTAAA
>CAZNBO010000001.1:0-20976 GCA_964571515.1 uncultured Candidatus Saccharibacteria bacterium | reverse complement strand
CCAAATGAAGCAACTTCAATAACTACGGTTTTTAATCCCTTCTTTACCATCTTTCTTAATAAATAATGAAGAAAAAATGGATCAGGTGTAGTACTTGGTGCTTTTAAGTTTTTCTTTACTATCTTTTTCATTAAATAATAAATAAAAAATAGATCAGGTGTAGTACTTGATACATAAGATTCTGGATGTATTATTTCATCACCAATATAAAAACCAGCCGTGCTAATCAATCCTGTTTTTATACCATTAGCTTCCAATATATTTTTAATCATAAAAGCCGTCGTTGTCTTTCCAGTAGTCCCCGTAATGCCAATAATGGTCAGATGGCGTCCAGGAAAACCAAATCTTAAAGCAGCCAAAAAAGCAATCGTTTTTCGTAATAAAGAATTCTTTTTTATTCTACTCAATAAACTCATTAAACTTTTATCTTAAAAATTCTTTTAATCTACCGGCCTGGGAATGATCTCTAAGTTTCTCTAATGTTTTAGCTTCTATTTGTCTAATTCTTTCCCTTGTTACACCAAAAGCTTTTCCCACCTCTTCTAATGTGTGAGTAATTTCATCTTCCAAACCAAATCTCATTTTTATAATATTTCTTTCTCTGTCAGATAACTCACTCATAATTTTTCCTAATTCGCTTTTTAGCAATTCCCTTGCTGTATGACTATCAGGAGTAATAGTTTTAGTGTCTGAAATAAAATCTCCTAGCTGACTGCCACCACTCTCATCTCCCACTGGTTGGTTTAAGGATGAAGTACTTTGAGAAATTTTCATAAGATAAAGAATTTCACTAACCTCTTTTCCCATTTCTGAAGCTATCTCTTCTGGTAAAGGATCTCTTCCTAATGCCTGAGATAATACTCTTCTAGTTTTTAAATATTTACTAATCGTTTCAACCATATGGACTGGGATACGAATTGTTCTACCTTGGTCAGCTAAAGCGCGTGTAATTGCCTGTCTGATCCACCAAGTGGCATAAGTAGAAAACTTAAACCCTCTCTTGTAATCAAATTTATCAACAGCTTTAGAAAGACCAATATTACCCTCTTGGATTAAATCTAATAAACTTAAATTCCTACTTCTTCCGATATATCGCTTGGCAATAGAAACTACTAAACGAAGATTAGCTTCTATCATCTTTCTTCTTGCTTGTTCATCTCCCTCGTCCACTTTTTTAGCTAATTCTCTTTCTTCTTCGCGATTTAAAAGAGAAACTTTTCCTATTTCTCTCAAATACGACTGAACAGCTCCAGATAATACCCTAGAACCTGAAACCTTTAAAGCATTTTTTAATTCTTTGTCGGAAACCTCTTTTTCTGGAATCAATAAATCTCCGCTTTCTACAACGTCAATATTAACTCCAGCTAAAGAATCATAAAGTTTTTCTAAAAGCTTGATGTCTGATTCAATGCGCGGAAAATATTTTAAAATCTCATCTTGAGTAATAAAGCCTCGCGACTTGCCTCTCTCAATTAACGTATCTATATTTTCTTGTATTATTCCCTTTTTAGATAATTTCTTCCTCTTTTTGGTTTTACTAATCTTCTTAGTTTTTTTTATTTCCTTTACCTTCTTTCCTTTTCTTACTTTTTTGATAACCATTACTTTTCTTTTCTTTTTTATAATTTTTACTTTTTTCACTTTTCTATTTTTTTTGTTTTTTTTAATTTGTTTCATATTAATTTAATAATTTTTTTGATAATTCGTTAAATTTTGTTATTAAATCTTTTAATGTTTTTTTATCTTGATTTTTCTCAGCAACACGAACTTCTCTTTCTATTTTTTCTAATCTTTTCTTAATGCATTCTTTCTTTAATTCTTGTAGTTCTTTTTGAAATTCTTCTTCAATGGAAACCTGGAATTTTTCTAATAATTCTGTTTCATAATCGGCCCTTAGTGCTAATTGATTAATTTGATTAATTAAATCCTCTGGTAAATTTAGCTTTTTTAAGTTTGCTATGTTTAAATCTTTCACTGAGGAAATATTTTTGATCACTTGAAAAATCATTTGAAAATTCTCTGGAAAATATTCTTCATAATCAGATATCCCCTCTCTTAATGATGGTGTTTTTATTAAAAAAGAAATTATCCTTTCGGCTATACCATCTATACGCGATCTCAATTGAGCAACAGGAAATTGATAAAGAGACTCATTCTCATCAACGATCAATTCATCACCTCCTTTTTGTAGTTTATTTAATTCATCTTCAAGAGCTTGCTCAGAAATATTGATAAAACGTGAAAGCTTGTTTGTCCAAAAAGATACATCTAAAACATTATTGAGTTTTTTAATTTTAGGAAGAAAATAAGAAGCAATTACTTTTTTACCATCAATATTTGTTTTGTCACCTTCATTTTGGGCTCTAGCAAAATAAAAATCCATTATTGCTTCAGCTTTACTTAATAAATCCTTAATATTAGCTTCGTTTTCTTTATCCATAAGAAAATCGGCCAAATCTTTTCCCTCGGGTAATCTAAGGATTTTTACATTAAATTCTTTAGATAAAGCTAACTCAATGCCTCTTTCAGATGCTTTCTCCCCTGCTTCATCCATATCAAACCCTAAGACTAGAGTATCATTATATCTCTTTAAAATCTTTAATTGATAAGAAGTTAAAGCTGTTCCTGAGATAGCTACCATATTTTTTATACCCGCCTGCCAAGCAGCCAAAAAATCCATTTGGCCTTCTACTAATAAAGTATTGCCCTCAGAACGAAGATAATTTTTACTTTTAGATAAACCATAAAGAACTTTACTTTTATCAAAAATCAAAGTTTGAGGACTATTAATATACTTCCCTATTTTTTCTATATCTCTAATTGTTTTTAAAGGAGCCTTGCCTTGGAAGATTCTACCAGTGAAACCAACTATATTCTGAGAAGCATCTTCTATTGGAAATATAATCCTTGAACGAAAACGATCATAAATACCTGTATTTTTAGGAATAGCTAAACCACTATCTAATATTTCTTTCGGTTTAAATCCTTTTTTTACAAGAAAATTACTAAGTTGATTCCATTCATCAGAAGCCCAACCAATATGAAATTCTTTTATGGTTTCTTCTTTCAATCCCCTTTTTAAAAGATAGCTAGCAACATCATTCTCTTTCCAAAGATTCTCTTCGAAAAATTCTGTTGCTGCTTTATTAACATCAACTGTCCTCTGTTTTTGAGAACGTACTTGAGGATTTTCATAAGCTAATTCTACTCCAGCTTTTTGAGCTAATATTTTTAAAGCTTCTTTAAATTCAATATTTTCTATTTTCATTACAAAAGAAAAAATATCCCCTCCTAATCCACAGCCAAAACAATGCCAAATTTGACGAGATGGAGAAACAAAAAATGAAGGCGTTTTTTCCTTATGAAAAGGACAAAGACCTCTGTAGTTGGCCCCCGCTTTTTGTAATTTCACATATTGCCCTATTACTTCGACAACATCTAATTTATTTTTTATTTCTTCAGAAGAAGATTGCATATTTTAATAGTTCTTAAAATTTTAATATAATTTTTGGCAAAAAAATTGTAAATCCTAAAATCAAAGCGGTCAAACAAGATAAAAGAACTGCCCCTGCAATTAAATCTTTAATCATTTTAATATTATCAGAAATATATGGTTCTAGAAAATCTAATGTTTTTTCAAGAACAGTATTTAATATTTCTAAACTAAGAATAAAACCAATAAGAAAGATTATTATCAACCATTCAAAATAAAGAACTTGTAACCAAAATCCTAGTATTAATGTTCCTATTGTTATAAGAACCATTAAAAAAAAATTCTGCTGCAAAAACACGTATTTTATTCCTTTAAAAGCATTTTCTATACTTTTAAGAAATTTTTTAAAAGAAAGCTTCATTGAAAATCTCTTTTTAATTTATTTTTCTTATTATAATTCTCAGTAGCGAGTTGGATTAATTTATCTATTAATTTCGAATATTTTATTCCTGAAACTTGCCATAGTTTAGGATACATACTAATTTGAGTAAATCCAGGAATAGTATTTACTTCATTGACTATCAACTTTCCATTAGGTCTTAAGAAAAAATCTATTCGAGCCATGCCTTGTAGTTTTAATATTTGAAATACCCTAATGCTTAATTTTTGCACTTTTTTAATTAACTTTTTTGACAAAGGAGCAGGGATTAATAATTCCGAATCTTCGGCATTCAAATATTTTGCCTCATAGGAGTAAAAAGAGCGAGATTTAATTTCCCCTGGTAAAGAAGCTTTGGGGTCTAAATTACCCAACACTGAGCACTCAATTTCTCTTCCATTCATAAATTCCTCAATCATAATTTCTGTATCGTATTGAAAAGCTTCTTCAATAGCAATATCAATTTCTTTTCTATTAAAAACTTTAGATACCCCAACTGAAGATCCTAAAGAAACAGGTTTAATAAAAAGTGGAAAATGAAATTTTTTTATACATTGATTAATTTTCTTTTTTCTTTCTATTAATTTATCTTCTTCTTTAATAACAATAAATTCTGTTACTGGTATTTTTTCAAGAATTAATAATCTCTTTGTTATTTCTTTATCCATTGCTATTGCTGACCCCATAACACCAGCGCCTACATAAGGAATGTCCAAAAGCTCAAGAAATCCCTGTAGACAACCATCTTCCCCATAGGTACCGTGAATTAATGGAAAAAATATATCTATTCCAATTAAATTTTTCTTCTTCTTTAAGCTAAATACCTTACTACATTTTTTAGATTTTAAAAGAACTATTTCTTCCAAATTAGATTTTAATTTCCATAATTGGTTTTTAGTATTAATAATATTTTCAAAATTATAACTAAAATACCACCTTCCTTTTTTATCAACAGCTATGACTACTGCCCTATATTTCTTTTTATCTATATTATTGTAGACATAAAAAGCCGAACGTAGAGACACTTCATGTTCTCCGCTCTTTCCACCACAAATAACAGCAATAGTTTTTTTCATATGTTAATTAATCGTTTTTATCAAAAATATTCTTAATCATTTCTTTTATTTTTCCTTTTTCAGGTTCAGATTTAGGTTTATGGTGCTCAGTAGAACTCGCATGATTTAGATTGCCCGCCTTTCGCATTCTTATTTCCTTGAAACATTCATCGCAATAAACAGGCCTATCAGGATCGGGCTGAAAAGGCACTATGATTTTTTTCCCACAATGTGAACATATTGCTTCCCAACCTTCTTTAATTCCAATTTTTTTATTTTTAAGATTTGATCCTTTAGAACTCGGGGAAAAATCTAACAATTCCCAATGTGCGATTTTCTTTTCAACTTCCGTTCGTAAAGAGGCGTAATTCTCTCGGGAATATTGGATTATTTCTTGTATAAATGATTGTTTTGGTAAACCAGAAGGTGGTATATTCATCGATGAAAAACTTTTAGATAAAACACCATCTATCATTAATTTTATATAAAAATTAAAATTTGGAAGATTAATTAAGTCTTCTTCAGAAAATTCTGGAGCAAAATATTTTTCTAATAATTCTGCGTCTTGAGGACCAAGCCTAAAAGAAACCAGGGTTCCTACATTACCAAAAATAGAATCTCTAACTTGTTCATTAAGCTGAGCTATATATTGATGAGCTAAAACTAAATTTAAACGATATTTTCTAGCTTCAGCAAAAATAGAGGCAAATGATTCTGTAGAAAAATTCTGAAATTCATCCACATATAAATAAAAATCTTTTCTTTTTTCTTCAGGAACGTCTATACGACTCATTGCCGCCAATTGTATCTTTGTAACTAAAAGAGCGCCTAAAAGGCTAGAATTGTCTTCTCCAACCATACCTTTTGATAGATTAGCCAAAAGAATTTTACCTCCATCCATTATTTCCCTAATATCTATTTTTGATTCTTTTTGCCCAATAATATTCCTAATTAAAGGATTGGATATAAATTGCCCAACTTTATTCTGTATTGGAGCAATTGCCTCTGTGGCAAAACGAGTATTATAATTAGCAAATTCTCTCTCCCAAAAAGATCTTACAATAGGATCCGTTACTTTTTCCATCACTGCTTTACGGAAATTTCCATCAGCAAGTAATCTGTTTACAGCCAAAAGCGTTGATCCAGGATATTCTAAAAGAGCCAATAATGCATTGTTTAAAATATATTCCATTCTAGCAGACCACACATCTGGCCAAATCTTCTTAAAAACTCCCATTAAACCTGCTACAACTAAATGACGAAGTTCTACTGGAACTTCTTCAATCACATTAAAAGCAATTGGCCATTCAACATCACCAGGATTAAAATAAATAACATCTTTTATTCTGTTTTCAGGAATAAAATAAAGAATTCTATTTATTAATTCTCCATGAGGATCAATAACACACACACCTTTTCCATTACTAATATCCTGAATGATCATATTTTCCATCATTGTTGTTTTTCCTGTTCCACTCTTTCCAATAAGGTACATATGTCGACGTCTATCATCGGCTTTAATCCCAAATCTTTGGTATTCATCCCTGAAATTTGTTATTCCAATATTATTTATATCCATAAATTTATTCTATAGGCAGCCCTATTGGTGGCTCTCCTTTTTTACTTAAGACTCTGGTTAGTGCAGGAGTTTTAACTTTTAATACTGGGAAATGATAAATAGTTGCTAATTCTTCTGTATTTAGAATCATAGTATTTTGTGCTGACTTTCGCTTTAAGCAACTTTGATAAAAATCCATCTTTTTTAAAAAAAGTCTTCTGTTCTGAAGAATTCTTGTTTTAAGAATAGTGGAAGCATCTTTATTGATTTTAAAACCGTTAATATCTTTTGAATTAAACTGTTTTAGAAAAGCCATAAAAACAGAGATATTAGATTCATTAAAAATCTTTTTTGGAGAGATGTAGACTAATCTCATGTCTACGTTAAATGATAATTGATTTATCTTTTTTTCAATTGATTCAATTATAGTTCTTTCTCCCGGGGAAAGAGTTGGCGATCTCTCATCTTTCTTCTCTTCTTTACCAGGCCAAACTAAAGGTTCGACTATGCCCAATAAAAGATTTTTAAAGAAAGCAGCTATCCAATCTTGCCATGTAGATATTTTACTCTCTTTTTTTCCTAACATACTATCAACTTTCTTTCTTCCTTCGTTTATAAATTTCTTTTCTTCTTTATCAGAAAGAGGTTTGATAAGAATTTCCAAAATAAGCAATTCTGATCTTTGAAGCTTATCAATGCTTTCTGCAAAACTTGATATTGGGTCAATCCTTTTCTCTTCTTTTGGTTCCTCAAAATAAGAATAGACTTTGATGGGATAATAATTTTCTTTTTCTAAAGCAATTTCAGTACCCCATAAATCAAAATCTTTATTTGGTAAATGAGCTGGAAGACGCAAAAAATAATCATCAATTTCTTTAATTTCTACTTCTGGATATTGCGCATAGAATTGTGATATTACTAAATTTTTATATTCTTTAGGAGTGCGAACAATAAAACATAACCCTCTGTCCATCCCAACTAGCTCTAAACAAATATAACCTTTCTCTATAACGTGTAAAGCATTAAATACTTGCTCCATAGCCTTAGGAGTTTGTAAAATTTCTCGATTAATCTTTACTTGCAAAACAACCCAATCTTTTATTTCTTCCTTCTCTTTTTTCTTTTTCTCTTTATATTTTCTATTTAAACCAATAAAAATTTTCCCAAAAATAATAAGGGCTAATAGCCACCAAAATTCACGAAAAATGGTTCCTAAGAAAGCTGAAACAATTCTTAGGTAATAAAAAAAAGTAGAAAAAGGCATTAAACCTCTAATATTTTATAGGACCTAACTAAACTATAGTGTTTATTTGGTAATTTCTTAAAATATTTCTTGTTATGAAGATTTAAAATAATCGTATTCTCTTTAGCCACTCTACGTTTCTTAACTTCTTTAATAATTGTTTCCTGTTTCAATGACTTTCCTGCTTCTTTTAAGATGTCTTTGATAACATTAACTATCTTTCCTGGCTTATATCCCCATTCTCCTAATGCATAAATTCCACGCCCAATAAGAACAAAACGAGAATCACGAATTAATTCATTGTGGACAGTTTGAACACATACTTTTTTTTGCCAAGAATGAGAAGCAACACATGCTGGAACAGATATTTTATTACATTCATTAAGACGTTTAGTAATATCAGAAAAATGTAAAGGTTTTTCAGAATGTCTCATTATCAAATATGCCCTATCTCGAGCACCAGATGGATCTATTTCCACCCAATCAAATAAACCATACTCACCAAAAGGATTCATGCCAATTTTTTTAGATATTCGCAGATAAGAAGTTAATTCTTCTTTATTCATATTAGAAGAAATATTCTTTTTAACCCAAGTTAATATTTCATCTACAAAACAAGAAGACTTTTTTTTCTTAAAATACTTTTCTATATCTTGAACGTTTTTATAAAGACTATCTTTAGAAATTTTAGAAAAATGCCAAAAACTATGATATAAATTATTTTCTTCTTTAAATACAAAATTGGAGTTTAATGACAATAAAAATCTAATAGCTGATAAATTGCCTCCTGCTTTCTTAAATAGCTTATTTATTTTTTCCACTAATTCTACATTCTCTTCCACTCCTCCGCTTTGCTTCAAAACCTGTTCAGCTTGTTTCATAAAAACCTCAGCCATTTTTAAAACTGGCTGTTTTTTAATAGTCTTTAAAGATGCCTCTATAATTTGCCTAATTCTTTCTCTCGTAATTTTATAATCTTGGCCAACTGATTCTAATGTTCTAGGAATATTATTATCTAAACCAAATCTTTTTCTAACAATATCTTGTGTTCGTGGAGGTAAAATTGTAATAACTTTAAGAGCCAATTGATGTGGGCTCTGTTTATTTAAATTAAGATTATTCATATTTGTATTAATGTTAATTAAAGCAAAAAATAAACAAAAAGTCAATACGAAACAAGTCTAAATTTATGTTCGTTTTAATGCCCAATCATATAATAAAGGAGCGGCAAGACAAATAGATGAATAAGTACCTATAATTACACCACTAATCATCGCTGTAACCAACACTTTAATGGAAATAGGGCCTAAGAAATATAAGGTTATTAATGGAAAAACTGTTGTAAGAGACGTATTTAAAGATCGTATGAGTGTTTGATTAACACCTAAATTAATAATTTCTTTTAAATCTTCATTCCTTTTTAAGCGTATATTTTCTCTAATCCTATCAAAGACCACAATTGTATCATGGACAGAATAACCAGCCACTACTAATAAGGCTACCAAAAAATCTGAATTTACTTCCCATCCTTTTAATTTTCCCAATAAAGAAAATAGCCCTGCAATAAAGATGGCATCATGCATTAATACTGAAACTGCTAAAACTCCATAACGATAAGATGGGATACGAAAAGAAGAATGACGAAAAGCGTACCATAGGTATGTCAATATTCCAAAAAAAACTAAGAAAACTGCCCAGATAGATTTGGATTTTAATTCTTGCCCAATGGAAGGACCTATTGATTCAAATTTTCTTTCTTGAATTGAAGGAATTATTTCTTGTAATCCTTTAAATAATTGAACGTGTTTTTCTTCAGAAATATTAGAAAAACGTAATATCAGACTATCTTCATTTGTAGTTTGAACATTAATTTGACCTAGTTCTTCATTTTCTAAATAATCTACAACTTTACTTAAATTATCATTTTGAACATCTGATGTTGTTAACTCCCAAAGAGACCCTCCTGTAAAATCAATTCCCCAATTAAATCCAAAAATTGCAAGGCATAAAAAAGAACTAGCAATCATTGCTATCGAAAATCCATAAAAAAGTTTTCTCTTATTAATAAAATTCATAACTACTTATTTGTTGTTAAAACTTGTAAAAACAATCTTGTGATATATAAAGCGGTAATTAAGCTTACCACCACTCCAATTGCTAATGTAACAGAAAATCCTTTTATCATACTTGATGTAAAATAATAAAGAATTACAGCAGAAATTATTGTAGCGATATTAGAATCTCGGATAGCTGGCCATGATCTTTGAAAGCCATCCTCCATTGAAATTCTGATTGGTTTATTTTTCTTGATTTCTTCTTTAGCATGTTCGAAAATTAAAATATTTGCATCCACTGCCATACCAACAGAAAGAATAAAACCAGTCATACCGGCCAAAGTAAGAGTCACTGGTAACGCTTTAAAAATACTGATTGTTAAAATAACGTAAATTATTAAAGAAATGGAAGCCAAAAGTCCGGGTATACCATAAGTTACAATCATAAACATAAGAACCAAAGCAAAGCCCCAAAGAGCTGCCTTAGCTATTTTTTGGATTGATTCTTCTCCTAAAACAGCGCCGACAGATTGTTGAGAAATTAAATTAATTGGAACTGGCAAAGCTCCTTGATTTAACCCCGTTACTAGTTCTTTTGCTTCTGGTAAAGTATGCCCAGAAATTTGAGCCCTACCTGAAGGAATTTCTTCACGTACTATAGGAGCATTAAGTAAATGATTATCTAAATAGATTGCCAATGGTTGCCCAACATTCTTTTTTGTTAAAATAGCAAAAATCTTTGTTCCTTCATCATTAAATTGAAGATTGATTATAGGCAAAGAATTCTGATCAAATCCTAATTCTGCTCTTTCTAAATATTTTCCTGTTAAAGAAGTCTTTTTAAAATAGGGATCAGTCTGCATGGTTCTTAAGTCGGGCTCTTCTTTCTTTGACTCTTCCTCTTGTAATCCTAATATAGTTTTGGATTCTTCTTCAGTACGAACTTCTTTAAATTCTAAATAAGGAGTCTCTCCGATCATTTTAATTGCTTCTTTAATATCTTTAATCCCAGCTAATTCTACTATCAAACGCCATTTTTCTCCGCTTTTATTAATCTGCACACGCGGTTCTTTAACCCCTGAAAAATTGATACGTCTTTCTATTACATCCCTTAAACCATTCATAGCTGTAGCATAATTAGAAACATCAGTATTGTTTAAATCTGCCTCATAAAGTAAAAGCGTCCCTCCAGAAACATCTAGACCTAAATTAAAAGATTTATCAAAAAAATGAGGAAGTACAATCCCTCTTTCTTTTAATCCGTCAGGATAAATAAAAATCCCCAACAAAATGGTGACTATAAAAATCCCAATAATAATTAATAATTTTTTATAATTCATTTCTTAATCTTTTATTATCTTATCAAAAATTTTAATTTAATACAACTATTAAGCTCTGCCAATTTTTTCTTTAATATCTTCCATCTTCTCACTAATTATTTGCTCTGAATCCCTAATTGATTTTTTTAATTTCTCATTGATCACTTGCTCCCTTTCTGACAAAACATCATTACCATCAAGCTTAGCCACCTGTTTAGTAACTTCTTTTCTTAAATTATTAAAAGCTAGATAAAGTATTCCCTGAGTTTTCTTGACTTCTTCTTCTAATTGATTCCACTGCTGTAAAAGTAAAATCAAAAGTTGTGTCTGTTTCTTCAAAATTTGCTGTAGTTAGATCAACGATATTTGTTCCTGAACCATCCGCCGCTTTTAAATTTAAAGGGAAGCTTGAAAATATCCAAGCAAAAATTATAAAAAAGACGACAGAAATTTTTAGAAATTTACCGAAATACATTATTTAACTATTCTCTAATAATATTAAAGACCAATTTGGAGAGATATTTTTAAAAAGAAAAAAATTATAATCCAAAAAATTGAGGCAAATATTACTCCGGCTATAAAACCAGAAAGCGAAGAAGCTAATGTTTTCCCTATTTAAAATTTAAAATCCCGTTGTTCCTTAGAAATAAAATCTCTAGAAAAATTATTCATGTTTTTATTTCTTTATTATTATTTTTTAAACCTCGTATTTATACTATATCATATTCCATTCAAAAAATATAAATCCTATAAATTAATTATATCTAAATAAAAAAATAAACTCAAGGTTTTGAGTTTAAAAATTTACTGTTTTGTATGAAAAAAGGAGATACTAATTTAAACTTAGTATCTCCTATGAAGTTAACTCCTGAAAAATCACTTTTGGCGCAATTTTTCTAATAAGGCCTTGAAGAACGTTACCTGGACCTATTTCGATGAAAGTGTTGGCGCCGTCTGCGATCATGTTTAGCACAGTTTGGTGCCAAAGGACAGGAAAAGTCAATTGGGCAATCAGGTTTTCACAGATAACAACTGGATTGGTTGTAGGTTGTGCACTCACGTTCTGATAGATAGAGCAAACAGACTGATGGAAGGTAGTCTGATTGACAACTTTTGCCAGTTCAACGCGTGCCGGTTCCATCAGGGACGAATGAAATGCGCCTCCTACCTTTAGATGGATGATGCGTTTAGCACCGGCAGTTTTTAGTTTTTTACAGGCAATCTCTACTCCATCTATTGATCCCGAAATTACCGTTTGTTCACGATTATTATAATTGGCTAGAACAACCGTTTCATCAATAGAGTCAAGCACTTTTTCTACAACTTTATCTTCCAATCCCAAAACAGCCACCATAGTCGAACGTTCGGCATTACAAGCTTTTTGCATTGATTCGGCGCGCACCATTACAAGTCGCAATCCGTCTTCAAATGATAATACTTTAGCTACTACTAACGCAGAAAATTCTCCAAGAGAATGGCCTGCTACCATATCTGGTTTTAACTCAGATTTATCGCTAAGAGTGGCCGCAAGGATTACTGAATGCAGGAATATTGCTGGTTGACACACTTTGGTCTGACATAGATCCCTCTCTGTTCCGGTAAACATAATGTCAGTTATGCGAAAACCAAGAATCTTATTGGCCAATTTAAACATTTCTCTTGCCAATCTCGATTTTTCAAACAGGTCTTTGGCCATACCGATGAACTGTGTTCCCTGTCCTGGGAAAACATACGCTATCATATTAAATCACCTCCTTTTTATTAATGTGCTAAATAACTTATTATACAAAATATATAATAAATAAAGAAAAAACGTTGGTCCGTAGAAAATTTTCTTTTACAAAATGTCGTTCGAAAAGTAGTGCCCCCACCAGGATTCGAACCTGGATTAATGGCTTAAAAGGCCACTACTCTACCGTTGAGTTATGGGGGCAACAATTATTTTTCTTTTCCGTTTTTTATTTTTTCGATCTTTTTTTCTAATTGTTTTTCAAATGGCAAAACAACAAAATTAATTAAAACAACTAATATAGTAGCAGATATTGCTAACCAATATAATTCTAGCCCCACTGCAGCCCCAACCGCTGATGTTGTCCACATCATTGCTGCTGTAGTCAATCCCTCTACTTTTCCTTCTCTCTGTCTAAAAATAATAATACCAGCTCCTAAAAACCCTATTCCAACAATAATCTGTCCTAAAGTTCGTGAAGGATCTAAGCTTGATATTCCTAAATATCCACTAAAACTCAAACGAGAAATCATTACAAACAAAGCTGCTCCTAAACTAATTAAAGAAAACGTTCTTAACCCCGCAGATCTTTGAGCCCATTCTCTTTCAAGGCCAATCAAAGCCCCAAGAAGAACAGCTAAAATTAATCCTTTCAAACTTAAAATAAAAATGCTTGACGGAATATTCATTGTAGAATACTATAACATCAGGCTATTAAAAAATCAATAATATGATATCTACTTCAGATTTTGAAAAAAACATGGTTATTAAAGTTAACGGCGAACCTTGGCAAATCGTCAATTTTGAATTTTATAAGCCTGGTAAAGGAGGAGCTGTGATGAGAACAAAATTAAAAAATTTCCAAACAGGAAAAGTTATAGACAAAACATTTCGTTCTGGAGATAAGTTTCAAGAAATTGAAATCGAATATCAACCTGCTCTTTATTTATATAGCGATAGAAAATCATCTGTTTTTCAATTAAAAAACAATAAAGAACGAATTAATTTTGATTTAGAAAAAACAAAAGATTTAATTCAATTTTTAAAAGAAAAAAGTGAAGTTTCAATTATCTTTCTTGACGAAGAACCAATCAATATTAATATTCCACCTAAGGTGGAATTAAAAGTTATCGAAGCTATGCCAGCGATAAAAGGCAATACTGTTACAGGCGCTATTAAAACAGTGACAATGGAAACAGGATTAAAAATTAACACTCCTATCTTTATTAAAAAAGAAGATGTATTAATAATTAATACAGAAACAAAGGAATATGTATCAAGAGTTCAGCAATAAAACAATCTATTTCACCGTGACGCTCTTGGCTAGATTTCTTGGTTTATCAGGATCTATCCCCTTTTCCAAGGCAATATAATAACTCAAAAGAAGAATTGGAATAATATTTACTAAAGGAGAAAGAAATTCTTCAACTTCTGGAACTTCAATAAAAAAATCAAAATCTTTTTGTTTTTTATTGCCTATTCCTATAATATAAGCGCCTCTGCTTTTTAATTCCATCGCGTTTATTAAGGTATTTTCTTCTTCTTCACCTTTTGATAAATGAATTATGCAAGGAGTTCCTTTTTCTATTAATGCAATTACTCCGTGCTTTAATTCCCCGCCTGCGAAAGCTTCTGTGTGGATATAGCAACCTTCTTTAATTTTTAAAGCTGTTTCCAATGTAGTTGGAAAATTATAGCTCCTTCCAATCACATAAATATGTTTAGTTGAAGATAATTTCCTGGCTAATTTTTTAATTTTAGAAATAAATAATTTACTCTCTAATAGCTGATTTATTTGTCGGCTTATTTTTTTTAAATCTTTCTCTCCTTTTTTACTCTGATTAAAAATAGAATAAAAAAGCAAAATGATTAAACTTAATTGAGATAAATAACTTTTTGTCGCTAAAACACATTTCTCAGAACCAGCATTAATCATCAAAACATAATCACTTATTCTTGTTAAAGTAGATCCCATTACATTTACTAAAGATAAAACTTTTAGACCTTTTTCCTTAGCTCTTTTTACGGCCTCTATTGCATCAATAGTTTCCCCACTCTGAGAAACAGCTATTAATAAAGTTTTTTTATCTAATGTTGGTAGGAAATTTTTAAACTCGCTGGCAGCACTAAAACCAGTATGTTTTCCTACTGAAGAAAATAAATATTGTCCAGCTAAACAAGCATGCCCAGCAGTACCACAAGCTACAAAGAATAAATTTGGACTCTTTTTTATTAAATCCGCTATCAAACTCAATTTCTGATTATCTTGACAAACAGCTTTTTCTATAGCTTCTGGTATTTCTCTTATTTCTTTTATCATAAAATGCGGGTATTTTCCTTTTTCTGCTTCTTCTTGTGTCCATTGAATCGTATCTATTTTCTTTTTTAATATTTTCTTTGAGGATAAATTCTTAATCTTGTATGTTCCAGCATCTATAATATAAACCATGTCCCCATCATCTAAGAATATAACTTTATTTGTTTTATTTAAAAAAGCCGGAACATCTGATGCTAAGAAAAGTCCTTTATCTCCTATTCCCATTACTAAAGGAGACCCTTTTCTAGTGCCAATGATTTCTCCTGTTTCTTTATCTAAAACTACAATAGCAAATAAACCTTTTAAACGACGAAAGGTTTTTTCACAAGAAACAACAAAACTATTATTTTTTCTATATTCTTCAATTAAATGAGGAATAACCTCTGTATCAGTTTCAGAAACAAAATGATGGTCTTTTTTAATTAATTCTTCTTTTAATTCTTTGTAATTTTCAACAATCCCATTGTGAACAACAAAAATATGCTTATCAGAAGAAAAATGAGGATGAGAATTAACTACTGAAACTTTACCGTGTGTTGCCCAGCGCGTATGCCCAATAGCAACAGAAGAATTTGAAAGTTTCTTCTCTTCCTTAAACTCACCGATCTTACCAACTTTTTTTAATAGATGAGCTTTTTGATTATTCAAATAAACTATGCCCCAAGAATCATACCCCCTATACTCAAGATGTTTTAAACCATTTATTACAATTGAAGTTGCATTTTCTTTCCCTTTATAAGCAATAATTCCACACATAATTATCTTGGATCTATTTTAAGCCCGTCATTAAAACGACGAGGAATAATATGAATATGAGGACGGTGAGCAATAGCTGACTGAGCAGCTTCTCCTTGATTAATTAAGAAACTATATCCATCAGCTTTAATCTCTTTTATATATTTTTCTGCTAAATTACGTGCTAAAACACAAATCTTTTTCCATTCTTCTTCTGGCATTTCTTCAGTATTAGAATAATGATTTTTAGAAAATACAACAAAATGTCCTTCGCTGATAGGATTAATATCAAAAATAGCTAGAAAATTATCATCTTCATAATATTTTTTTGAAGGAATTTCTCCTTTAATAATTTTACAAAAAATACAATCTTTTTTTAACATAATTTTAATTTACTAAATTTATTGGTTTTCCTTTTAAATAATTCTGAATATTTTCTATTGTAGTAATAAAAATATTTTCAAGCGCTTCTTTAGTATTGAAAGCGTTGTGTGGAGAAATAATCACATTGTCTAAATCAATAAAAATATGATTAGCTAAAAGTGTTTTTAATTTCTCTGGAGGAATATTTTCTTTTTCTAAAAGTATTCTCTGCTCTTCTTTTAAATCACCTTCTTCTTCTAAAACGTCTAATGCCGCACCGCCTATCTGACCATCTTTTAATGCTTCATAAAGAGCTTGCGTTTCTATTATTCCACCCCGAGCAGTATTGATGATATAAACTCCTTTCTTTGTCTTAGATAAATTATCTTTATTTAATAAATGATGAGTTTCTTTGTTGTGAGGAACATGCAAAGTAATTATATCTGATTGAGATAACAATTCTTCTAAAGGAACATATTTAAAATCTAATTCTTGAGATAACTCTTCTTTTGGATATTCGTCATAAGCAATTACATTCATTGAAAATCCCTTTGCTATTTTTATAACTTCAGTACCAATTCGTCCTGTTCCTATCATTCCTATAGTTTTTCCAAACAATTCTTCTCCTCGCAATCCTTCTAAAGAAAAACTTCCTGTTTCTCTAATGCGATGATAAGAATTATAAACTTTCCTTATTAAGCATAAAAGCAAAGCAAAAGTATATTCTGCAACAGTATGACTTCCATAAGTAGGAACATTAGATACTAAAATTTCTTTTTCTTCACAATAATTTAAATTAATATGATCGAATCCAGTAGAACGAGTGGCAATAAATTTTAAATTTTCTAATTCTTTTAATACGTCAGCAGATACATCAGAACCAATAAAAATACAAGCAATTTCATAATCCTTAAACTTCTTGGCATTTTCCAATGTAAGCTTCTCAGAAGAAAAATCTACATTTTTAAAAAAATCGGGATATTTTTGACAAATTTCCTTTTCCCAATCAGTTGCTTCTAAAAAAATTATCTTCTTCATAGATTTTTATTATCCTATTATATTTTACCATCCTTTCCTCTGGTTGAGGAGCTCCTGATTTCAATGCCCATGCACTACTTGCCCAAACTAAATCACTGATAAAATGATCATGGGTCTCCGCGCTTCTATGACTTATAACAATCTTTAAATCATGTTTATTAGCCAAATCAATTGTTTCTAAGGTTTCGGAAATTGTTCCTATCTGAGTAGGCTTAATAATTACACCATTAATTGCTTTTATCTCTATGGATTTTTTCACTAGCTCCGAATTAGTTGAAGTTAAATCATCTCCAATAATTATTATTTCATCTCCTATTTCAGAAGTTAATCTTTGAAAACTTTCCCAATCTTTTTCTTCAAAAGGATCTTCTATGGAAAAAATATCATATTGGGAAACAAGTTCTTTATATATTTTACCTAATTCTTCTTTGGAAAAACCTTTATCTTCCTTTAATAAATACGTCTGTTTTAATTTATCATAAAAAGAAGATGCCGCAATATCTAATGAAAACTTTATCTTATTCTCTAAATTTAATTCTTTTTTAATCTGATTAAGAATTTTTAAAGGTTTTTCATAATTATCATCAGGAATTAACAATCCCCCTTCATCACCAAATTTATTCTCTCCATATTCTTTATTAAAATATTCTTTCAAACCAGCAAAAAATATTTGAGCAACTTCCAAAGAAACTTTTGGATTATCAACTTGAGGAACAATCATATATTCCTGAATCTTTGGTCCGTAGATAGCATGCTTACCTCCATTAATCAAATTAAATAAAAAATATGGTACTTTTTTCTCTTTTGAAACAGTTAATTGTTTTTCTAGGTATTGCCAAAGTTCTAATTTTTCATTTTTTGCAGCTAATCGACAAAACGTTTGAGATAAAACCAAAATTAAATTTCCACCAAGATTACTCTTATTTCCTGACCCATCTAATCTTAACAGATAATTATCAAACTCTTTTAAACTAGAAAATTCAGTATCTATAATCTGGTTTTTAATCATCTCAAACTTCCTAATAGCTGAATGTGGTTCTAAAATATAAGCCTCGCTATCACTTCTGCTCTTCCCATGAGGAATACTAGAACTCACTTCAATATTGCCACTTTTCATCGTAGCCTTTAAAGTTTCTTGCCCTCGTGAATCAGGAATTATTTTAAGAATAATATCCTTGATCTTAAACATAAATTTATTTCTTTTTACTAATATCTAAAATTGTCTTAATTACTGTATCTGAATTTAAAGACATGCTTTCTATTCCTTGCTTTACTAAAAATTCTGCAAATTTCGGGAAATCGCTCGGGCCTTGACCACAGATTCCCACATATTTCTTTCTTTTTCTACAAACCATGATCACTTCTGCAATCATCTTTTTAACTGCTTCATTCCTTTCATCGCCTATCTTTTGTATCGTAGCATTATCTCTATCTATCCCCAATGTCAACTGAGTTAAATCATTGCTTCCTATACTCATTCCATCGAAAATATCCAAAAATTCATTTATTAATACCACGTTTGATGGAATCTCACACATCACATATAATTTTAACGATTTATCATTATTCAATAACCCTGATTTTTGAATTAATGCCTTTACATCTTTTGCTTCTTTTATAGTCCGGCAAAATGGAACCATTATTGAAATATTGTTTAATCCAAAAACTTTTTTTACTCTTTTAATTGCCTCACATTCCATTAAAAAGGCTGGTTTGAATTGAGGGTCAATATAACGACAAGCGCCTCTAAATCCAAGCATTGGATTAGCTTCATCTTCTTGCTCAAAAAGTTCTCCTCCAATTAAATTACGATATTCATTTGTTTTAAAATCAGAAAATCTTACAATCACTTCCTTTGGATAAAAAGCAGCAGCTATCTGAGCAATACCTTCCGCTAGTTCTTTTATAAAATATTCTTTCTTATCTTTATGCTCTACGGTCATCTCGTCAATTTTCTTAATAACTTCTTTTGATTTAAGGCTCTTATAATGATAAAGAGCTAAGGGATGAATTCTAATTTTCTCTGCAATAATAAATTCTTCTCTAGCCAAGCCAACTCCATCATTTGGAAGAAATGACGTTGAAAAAGCTATTTCAGGAGCGCCAATATTAATCATGATCTTCGTCTTAACTTTTGGAAATTTTTTAAAATTATATCTTTTAATTTTAAATGGAACTTTTCCATCAAAAATCTTTCCACCAAGACCTTGAGTACAATCTACCGTTACTTCTTGTCCATTTTTAAGAATCTTTGTGGCATTTCCTGTTCCTACTATGCAAGGAACTCCTAGCTCTCTAGAAATAATTGCACTATGGCAAGTTTTACCACCTTCATCTGTAATTACGGCCGAAGCTATAGGAAAAACTGAGGTCCAATCAGGATCAGTCATTTTAGTAACTAAAATCTCGCCCTTTTTAAATTCGGAAAGTTTTGATGCATTTTTTATAATATGTACTTTTCCTGTACCAATTTTGTTACCAATAGCAATACCATCTAAAATTGGTTTCTTTGAGCTTTTTATCTTATATTCCTCATAAATATTACCCGCTATTGAATGAATAGTCTCTGGCCTTGATTGAACAATAAATAATTCTCCAGTTTTTCCATCCTTTGCCCATTCTATATCCTGAGGCATCCATTTCTTTTGCATTTTTGAATAATATTCTTCTATAATAACTCCCCATTTAGCTAAAGTAAGAATTTCATCATCGGAAATAGAAAATCTTAATTGATCTTTTTTAGAAACCACAACTTCCTTAAGCCCAGCTTTTTTGTTGTAAATATATTTTTTTGTCTTTCTTCCTAAGTCTTTTCTAATAATTGCTTTATAACCTTGCTTAAGGGTTGGCTTAAAAACATAAAATTCGTCAGGAGTAATCAATCCTTTTACTATCATCTCCCCAATTCCAAAAATAGAATTAATTAGAACTACATTAGAAAATCCTGTCTCCGTATCTAAGGTAAACATAATTCCAGAAGATGCTAAATCTGATCGCACCATTTTTTGAACTCCGGTGGAAAGACCAACATCCATATGCTTAAACCCCTTTTCCTGGCGATACATTATTGCTCTATCCGTAAACAAAGACGCGTAACTGTTTTTAACTGCTTTTAATAATTCTTCTTCTCCTCTTACATTTAAATATGTTTCATGTTGACCCGCAAAACTAGCTGAAGGTAAATCCTCAGCTGTGGCAGAAGAACGAACTGCCACATCTAAATCATCTTGTTTATAGATCTTACATAATTTCCTATAATTTTTAATAATATCTTCCTCTAAATCTTCAGGTAAAGGGGTCTTTAAAATTAATTTTCTTATTTCCTTTCCTGTTTTTTGAAGACTTTTAATACTTTTTGCATTAAATTCAGATAAAATCTTTTGAATTGTTTTTTTTATCTCTCCTTTTTCTAAAAAATAAAAATATGACTGAGCAGTAACAGCAAAACCATTTGGGATATTTACTCCTTTTTTTGATAAATTCCTATACATTTCTCCTAGCGAAGCATTCTTCCCACCAACAATAGGAACATCTTTAATATTTATTTCTTTAAACCACAAAACATATTTCTTCATAATTAATATAATTTCAAATTTTTAATTGTTATTTATTTTATAATAAAGTTATCCCCAATAAGACTTGACAAGATAAAAATGTTTGCTATACTAATAATGCCGTTGTTTTGAGGAGCTT